>JBCCRB010000210.1:0-5545 GCA_039208465.1 Pseudomonadota bacterium | reverse complement strand
CAATCGCCGGTCATACCTTCAAACAAGATAGTATCGGGCTCACTTGATAGGACAATCCGGCATTGCTTCTGGCGCCGACCGCAACAAACCCCGCGACGCCCAGCGCGCGGCTCAGGGCAAATTTGTAACAGTCTACGCGAGGATTTTTACCAAAGTCGGTTTGAAGGCGATCAAAAGCCTCTGGCGAAGGTACTAACGACACTACACGCGTGCCTGGCAACACTTCGTCAGGCGTTCCTCCGACATTCGCTCTCACACCAACGAACAAGCTGAGTTCAAAGGCAGGACGCCCTGCCTTAAGTGATTCACAGACCTTCTCCATGCAAAAATCCCCAATCTTATCGAGCCAATTGTTCGCACTAATTGTTTATCGTTTTGGTGACACCGATAACGTTGACGGTGTCGTAATGCTGCTGGTCGCCTCCAGTCGTTGCACAGTTTACGATCCTTGAAACTTAGGCTTAGCGCCATTTCGGTTGGGACCAAGTGTATATGCGGCAGTACGTTTTAAAAAGGCGGTCTTTCGTATGCCAGCATTCATTGTGCAGCTTTTGTGATTAATGCACTCGGTCTGTACGCCGCCCGTCGCACCGCCCACTTGGTGTTCGACAGTGCGTACGCGTTTGCATAAGAGCCGCGCCATCGCGTAGCGTAGCTTAGCTCTGCTTCAAACCGAACTAACTCAGGCACCGTTCGGATTAGAGCGACGCATTCGTATAGTATCGAGCACAAAACCACCATGATTCCTCTGGCTCGTTAGTGTTCGAATTAAGCGCCGGAAAACGAAATGGACCTCATCAAACACGGTAAGTCTCGCATAACTTCCGAACAAACAGAGTAGCCTGAACGAATATACTAATCATGCAACGACCAGCGGATGCAATTCCATTTGCCATACATAAGCACCCAATGCGCCTAGGAACCTGGCGACCCCGGAAGGATTCGAACCCTCGACCTGATGATTAGAAGTCACCTGCTCTATCCAACTGAGCTACGGGGCCACACATAGGGCTATACGGAGCACGCCTTGTTTCGGCAAGACATGCTTATGACCCTTAATGCGTCCAGGGCTGTTTGCGGTCAAAATTGAAATTGTCAGCATAGGCAACGCGGCGGCGCCGCGGCTCTTTCGGTTCAATCAAACGATAAGCCAACCCATGCTTTTTTGCGTAGGACACGGCCTCGTCCTTGCTGTCAAAATAGAGTTTTACCTGCGTTGATGTATCGGAAGATGATGTGTAGCCCATCAGCGGTTCGACCCGCTTCGCGCTTGAACGGTCAAACTCAAGCAACCAGCGAACCGCTTTTCCCTTGCCCGATTGCATGGCCGTTTTCGCCGGCCGATAGATGCGCGCCTGTGTCATCGAAAAATCCTGTCGATCCCGCTGCCCGCCTCGTGCCCGCAGCGCTGCTTACAATTACCCCACCGCTATTGATTTTCAAACGCAGCCGCAAGTTGGAAAATAGGTGCGCTTATCGGTTTAAGCATGAAAAGCCGGGCTCGCCGTTAGGGCCTCAAAACGTAAACAAGACAGCACCCTGGAAGCTGAAAACATCGATCGGAAAACGACCGTCCTGTTCCGCGCTGGCAGAAGCAGTGGAACCACCGCTGAACCCGTTCGCACGGGCACCTGCATTGACGTCATTGCCATAGACACGATCAAAGATGCCTTCAAACCGAAGCGAAACCCGCTCGGTCAACTTGCGTTCAACGCTACCGCCAATATTAAAGCCCACCGATGTTTCGCCATCGGCACCACCGCCGGCGCCACTGCCACCTGCACCCCCTCCTGCTGCCAGCGCAACGGCCGAAAGACCGGTGAACGCCACCGTTGCGGCGGAAACACCACCATTAACACTGACCAGCGTTTTGTCATCAACGGTGGTCCCCACTGACAAACGTCCGCGCCACATGTCCCAGAGCTCACCCTCAACGCCAGTACTGGCGCATGGAAAAATAACAGTGTTCGTGCATTGCTGACCGGTAAACTCGGCACGCATCGACGTGTAGGAGAATTCCGCGCCGAAAACCACACGGCCAAACGCATTGCGATACCCGCCCATGACCGTGGCAAACGGCGCGTCCGTGCCGCCATTAAATGTGATGCCCGTTGACGGCGTGACAGAAGTGCCCAGCACATCCAACCGCTCTTGCAGATCTGAAAAGCCTGCACCGACCCCAACATAGACGCCAGACCAATAATCATCGGCCTGTGCCGCGGTGCTAACAAAAAGCATCGGCACCGCCGTTATAGCCGCCATAAAGTGACGCATTTCTACCCCCTGCAATTTCCGCCGTGATTCGAAGGGTGAAAGCATTCAAGAAAGGGGTCAACTCATATTGACCAACAAAATAAATCCGGCGTGAGCCGGTTGCGCGCCAGCGTAAATGCGTCGTTGTACGGTGGGAAGAGAAATGGTCGGAGCGGCAGGATTCGAACCTGCGACCCTCTGGTCCCAAACCAGATGCGCTACCAGGCTGCGCTACGCTCCGTAATCGCCAAGTCGGCGTCCTTTAGCGACGCTTTAAGCGCACTGCAACATCTGATTGGCATAAATCCGCTTACTTATCGATCAGCGGGTGCGAAAGTCTGTCACCGGGCGCGATCGAAACCTCATCGGCGACGCCCGCGAGAACCTCCAGCACAAACTTTGCGGGAAAGCCCGATGGAATCGGTTGCGTTGAAAACGGCACCGTTGACTTCGCAATTGACCCGACCACGCCATCCGCGTCAGCATAGATGATGTCCAATGATGACGGCGTGTTTTGCATCCAGAAAAACCGTTCAGCCTCGTCTGGAAAAACAAAAAGCATGCCGCGGTCACGCGGCAAGTCGGTGCGGTGCATCAAACCGGCACCACGCTCAGCGCCCGTGTCGGCGACTTCAATCTCGAAAAAGGCTTTTTCGGCACCATCCGCGCCGATGATTTGCAGCGGCGCCGGATCCACAGGCAAGCGTTGCGGGTGGTCCGCTGAGCATGCGCTGACGAACGCGCACAAGGTCAGTACGATGATGAGAAAACGGGGCAAGACCAAATCAGATGCCGTCCGTATCTTGCCCGCACTCAATGCGATGCAGGCGGTTGAACACCAATATCGGGATAAATTTCTGCCGCCATAAGGCCTTTTTCACCGGTGCCGAAACGAACGATCACCACCTGACCCGGACGCAACTCTGTCAGGCCGAACCGCCGAAGCGTTTCCATGTGGATGAAAATATCTTCGGTGCCCTCACCGCGCGTCAAAAATCCGAAGCCCTTTGTCCGGTTGAACCATTTGACGATCACGCGTTCCAGACCGCTGCTTGGTTTGACGACAACATGGGTTTTCTGTTCGACTTCTGCCGGGTTGATTGCCGTGGATGTGTCCATCGACAGGACGCGAAACGCCTGAAAGCCACGGTCACCACGTTTGATTTCGCAAACGATCCGCGCGCCTTCCAATGCTGTTTGAAATCCATCCTTACGCAAACAGGTAACGTGCAGCATTACGTCACCAAACGACGCTTCGTCCGGCAAGATAAAGCCGTAGCCCTTGCCGACATCGAACCATTTGATAACGCCCGATATCTCGGTGACTTCCGAGCCTAGTGGCAGGTCCGAACCCGTCGCAAGCCCATCAGCCGATCGTTTCGTCTCGTTACCCATACCCCTCGCCACGCAAACCGCAATCGCCCACACTCAGACGATTCGCTTTTCAGGATAGCACCGGGCCGCCCATTCGAGGCAAGCGAAATTCCGGTAATACACTGGGTTATGTTCCGCTTTCTGCATTGTGTGTGGCTTGCTGTGCGCAACCCTCTTGTCACGCCGGGCTCAACCAATAAATAATTGAAAAAAATCGGAGGCACTCACATGCGCTACCTGCACACCATGGTTCGGGTAAAAGACATCGACCAATCACTGAACTTTTACGTCAACGCGCTGGGACTGGAGGAAATCCGCCGATACGATAATGAAAAGGGACGTTTCACGCTGATCTTCCTGGCCGCCCCAGAAGACAAAGCCTCCGCGCTGGAGAATAAGGCGCCGATGGTTGAGCTAACCTATAATTGGGACCCGGAAGACTACCAAGGCGGCCGCAATTTCGGGCACCTGGCCTATGTCGTCGACAACATTTACGATACCTGCCAAAAGCTCGCCGACGCTGGCGTAACGATCAACCGTCCACCGCGCGATGGGCACATGGCGTTCGTGCGTTCACCCGACGGTATCTCAATAGAATTGCTGCAAAAAGGCGAATCACTGCCGGCCAGCGAGCCTTGGGCCTCAATGGAAAACACCGGCGCCTGGTAGGCGCAGATTTTCTTCGCTTTGTTGCCACATTTGTGACATAGATCGCGCGTGAGTTCGCCGCCTCATCAAGAATGCTTTAATGGGATCAGGTGCATTCTTGGCCGAGGCGGCTAGAGGGGATTGATGAGACTATCCACTGTCAGACAGGCAGCTAATCGGCGCATGGTTGCGGTCACGCTGCTTTGCACTGCGTCAGTTCTCGCCGTCAGCGGGTGCACATCGACCTTATCCACCCTTGATACCGCCACATTTGCCCCCACCAGTCCGTCACAATCTGTCCCGGCCCTGACATCGACGCCAGGGACCTTGGCCGCACCCGCACCGCGCCCGTCAGCAAGCGTGAACGCAACCGTACAAGCGCCCCCGCCGCCGAGCCAAAACTTGGCGGCATTCACACCGCAATCGACTGACAACGGCACACCGGACGCAGCACCAGCGTTCCCGCAAGCACCGGTGGCAAACGCGCCGGTCGTGCAAACATCAACACCGGTTGCAACACCGCCGCCACCAAGCACACCGGAAGCAAGTGCAACGGCAGATTTGCGCATCGCGCAAGCAAATGGCGACGGTCCGGTCGCCGCCGAGCCGGTGGCCATTGCGCCCCAACAGGCACCTGTCATTGCAAGCGCAGCCAATGTGGCGCCAGCGGCTTCCAACCCCAACCGGTTGGGCCTTTTCAACCGCTTCTTCAACCGCGAGCGCAGCACACCTCAACCGCCAGCAGCCGTACCGAACACAAATCTGGCCCCTGCCCCATTGCCCGCGGCACAACCGGTCGCGCCGACGGTCGCTGAGCCATCAAGCACGACAACGGCCACATCAATCGCACTGGCAAGCGAACCGACCGAAACGCCTGCACCGCCGCCACCGACGGTTATCGCGGCATCGACAAACGGTTCATCCCTGCCGGGCGTGGACCGAGAGCGCCTGCTCGGCTTCGGGCAAGCCGACGAGCCCGAGCCGGAAACACGCCCCATCCAAGTTGCGTCTGCCGCTGGCCTTGCCCGCTTGGCACCCAACGGTTTGCGGGTTCAGCATTCCGGTGTTGACGTCGCTTGCCTGAAACCAGCCCTTGTGCGCGTCCTGAAGAAAGTCGAGCGCAAATTCGGCAAGCCCGTCGTCGTGACATCCGGCTACCGGTCGCCATCACGCAACTCCAACGCACGTGGCGCCAAAAACTCGCTCCATATCTATTGTGCTGCCGCTGACATACAGATCGAAGGTGTCACGAAATGGGAGCTGGCCTCCT
>JBCCRB010000209.1:0-5573 GCA_039208465.1 Pseudomonadota bacterium | reverse complement strand
TTGGCTTGTGGGGCGCGGCGACCGGCAGGCTTTTTCCTGCCCTTGCCGGTGCGCGCGGGCACCACGCGGTCTTCGGGCGTGAGCGCCACATTGCTGAGGCTGCCCCCATTGCCCGAAGCCATGCGCGGCTCGACGCGCTTCTTCTTTTTTCTGCGAAACAACGCCATTAAATCTGGTAACCGATACGCTAAACCCAATTCGGTTCGCGTTCTTTGTAAATTGTGGCATTTAAGCGGCGGTTAATGCGCCGTTGCCTGCGTCGCTTTGATTTTAGTTAATCTCGAAGCAACCAATTGTGAGCAGCGCTCTTGTCACGTCATTAAACTCTTTTTGCCATTGTGCCGCGCGTGAGCGAGGGCAAATGGCAGCGAAACGCGTCTTATGGCTGGATTATGCAAAGGCGATGAGCATTGCGCTCGTCGTTATGATGCATAGCGTGCGCGGCGTTGGCGAGGCCATGGGTGGCGAAGGCTTCATGCATGCGCTGGTCGCGTTCAGCGATCCGTTCCGTATTCCCGCTTTCTTTCTGCTGGCCGGTCTTCTGGCAGGCCGGGCCGTTGCCAAAAGTTGGCCCGTTCTGCTTGACCGGAAAGTTGCCTTTTACGCTTATTTCTACGTGCTTTGGGTCACCATCCAATTTGCTTTCAAAGCTCCGCTGGCGCTTGATGATTTTGGGTTGTCGAGCGTGGCCCAAGCCTATGCGCTGGCCATGATCAACCCTGATACGACGCTGTGGTTTATCGCCGTGTTGCCGGTCTATTTCGTGATCGCGAAGCTGACCAAGAATATGCCGGTTACCATCGTTCTTGCAGCGGCGTTCCTGATCATGGCTGCGACCATCGAGACCGGCTGGAATTTGATCGATGCGGGTTGCAACGGGTTGTTTTTCTTCCTGCTCGGTCAACGCGCGTCGCAACAGGTCTTCGAAGGTGCCGAAAGGCTTCGTGGCTTTGGCGTATGGACGGCCGCCTTTGTCGGCGTGTGGATCGTGGCGGCAAGTTTGCTGCTGGATTTTGCCATACTGCCGGGCATTGCCGTTGTTTTTGCGCTGGCAGGCGCGGGCGGGCTGATCGGGATCGCGGTTCTTCTAGAAAGACTGCCGCTGCTCGGCTGGCTACGCTGGATCGGCCAAAACACGCTTGTGATCTATCTGGCGTTCTTCCTGCCGATGGCGGTCACCCGCATCGGCCTGGTTGGGATCGGGATCATCGACAATATCGGTCTTGTATCTCTGATTGTCTGGCTGGCCGCGATGATCGGGCCCGTCATCCTATATTTTGCCGTTGAAAAGATCGGCTTCGGCCAATTCCTGTTCAAACGGCCAGCCTGGGCTTCGACGTACAAGCCGCGGACTGGTGCGGCTCAGGCGGCTGAATAGTTTCAACTACGCCCCTGACAGCGCCGTCAAAATCCGTGCCCAGGACCGTTGGCCTTTGTGGAACGAGGTCAAATTATACTTCTCATTGGGCGAGTGGATGCGGTCATCGGGTTGCGCAAAGCCGACCAACAGGCTCTCCATGCCGAGCATGGATTGGAAATCACCCACGATGGGAATGGAGCCACCCATGCCGATCATGACGGCAGGCTTTGGCCATTCATCACCGAGTGCTTTTTTTGCGGTGTTCAACAAGGGTGAATCATAGGGCAATTGAATGGCCGGCGAACCGCCATGTTCGTGGAACTCGACGGCGCAGTCGGCTGGAATGCGCGCGCGGATGAAATCGCGGAAGTTCTGCCGGATGGCATCAGGGTCCTGCTTGCCGACCAAACGGAAGGAGACTTTTGCGGAGGCCTGCGCGGCGATGACGGTCTTAAACCCCTCACCGGTATAGCCGCCATTGATGCCATTGACCTCACAGGTTGGCCGCGCCCAGGTGAGTTCAAGCACCGAGCGGCCCTTTTCGCCCGACGGATATTTTAAGCCGATTTGGCCGAGAAAGCCCTCATCGGTTCGGCCAAGGGTCTCCCAACTGGCTTTGACATCGTCCGGTGTTTCTTCAACGCCCTGGTAAAAATCCTTGATGGTGACCGATCCATCAGGGGCGTGCAGATCGGCAAGTGCCTGCGCCAGAATATGGATCGGATTGGCTGCCGCACCGCCGAAATAGCCCGAATGCAAATCGCGGTCGGCGGCCGTAATGACCACTTCTTCGCCGACAAGGCCGCGAAGACCGGCCGAGATGGCGGGCGTCTGCGCGTCCCACATGTTGGTATCGCATACCAGCGCGAAATCGGCTTTCAGCTCCTCGGCGTTTTCCTGCAAAAACGGTTTGAGCGATGGTGAACCACTTTCCTCTTCGCCCTCAAACAGGATCGTGACACGGCAGGGCAGTTTACCGGCGGCTAGCTTGTAGGCCCGGCAGGCTTCGACAAAGGTCATCAATTGGCCCTTGTCATCGGAGGCGCCGCGCCCTGTGATGATCTGGGCCTCAGCCGACCCAGCAAGGCCGGGCGCAAAGGGGTCAGTGTCCCATAGTTCCAGCGGGTCAGCCGGTTGCACATCATAATGGCCGTAGAAGAGGACATGGGGTGCGTCAGCCGACGGGCCGTCATGGTGCGCCACAACCATGGGATGGCCTGCGGTATCGCGGATTGAGGCGTCAAATCCGATGGTCTTCAGATCATCGACGAGCCATTGCGCCGCCGCGCGGCATTTGTCGGCATAGGCTGGGTCGGTGGAAATGGAAGGAATGCGCAGCAGGTCAAACAACCGCTCAACGCTTGCGTCCAATCCCTGATCAAGGGCGTCCAGTACCTCGTTCAACATGATTTTTACGTCCCAACTGTGCATCAAAAAAAGCCGCCGCTTGGATTTGCAAGCAGCGGCAAAAAATAACAAGTGGCAATCTGGAGAGGGGGATGAGACTACCACAGCCCAGCCGGGCGGGGGACGAGCCCTAGCCAAGCATCAACATCTCTGTCGATAGTGGCAGAAAAGACACTAAATAAGGCAAGATGATGACGGACTTTACCAAAACTTGAAAAAGAGGACTTACCCACAGGAAGAAATGATACTGTGGATAGTTGCATCGGGTCGTCAGCGGATTGTAAAGCCATAGGCGCCGCGCGTAGCTCGGCTTGGGTGATGGCGGCACATTAACGGGCTTATGACAATTACACGGTTTTGCAATGGCAAAAGCGTGGCAGGACATCCGAGGAATATTTTTCAATGTGCGGTATTGCAGGATATGTCACCGGGTCCTTCCCCGAATCATCCGGACAGCATGAATGGTTTGACGCGCTGAGCGCGATGATCGGTCCACACGCGCCTGACACCATTGAAGACCTGGCTTCGACAACCACGCAGGCGCTGCACACCAATTTCTCGGCCATGATGTCGATCGCGTTTCTGCGCGATGTGGCGACCGATGCCGCTTTGCGGGCGCGCGTATTGGAGGCCGGCGCGTGGCTGTCCTCGCTTGGCGATGCGCTGTCGGATCTATCACGCGCGGGACGCACGGAACTTGATCCGCTGATCGAAAGTGTGCGCGACTATGCCTGGCAATTGACGGTTGAAGTGGGCGAGCATGCCGATGCGTGTGCCGCGCTTGTGGGCGATAAACACGCCAACCGGTTTGCGGCGCTGAACGTGGCGATCCCAACCGAATATGTGCTGCGCGCAATCGACAAGCTTGAAGTGCGGGGCCGCGACTCCGCCGGTATCAGCGTGCAAATCGCGGTGCCGGAAGCTGCGCTGATTGCGATTGACGACACGCTTCAAGCGCAATTGAAAGCACGCAGCGCCTTGCTGCATGCCGACCATGGGTCTGTGTTTGTGGCCGACACCCATGTCGTGACTTTTGTTTACAAAACGGCTGACCTTGTTGGCCGGCTTGGTGATAATGGCGCAGCGTTGCGTCAGGCGATCATGCAGGACGCTTTACTGTGGGCGCTTGCACCCTTGGCGGTCCGCGCCAGCATCCTGTCCCACACACGCTGGGCGTCGCACGGTGTGATCTCGGTTGCCAATTGCCATCCGCACAATGGATCGCTTCAAACCGATCAGGATGGGCAAGCACTGGGCGCGATGTACGCCTTGAACGGCGATGTGGACAATCATCTGGAACTGCTGGATGAGTTGGTGACGGGTCATCAACGCACGATCGAGCCGTCAATTACGACCGATGCGAAGATTATCCCGCTGACCGAGCGCCTGACTGATCTGGTCGAAGGCGCTGACCGGCTAAGCCAGTTCCGCACCGCGATGCGGCGGCTTGATGGGTCGGTGGCCATCGGCTGTATCGATCCGGCGTATCCGGGCCAGGCTTTTTTGGCGCAAAAAGGGTCCGGTCAGGGCCTCCATGCGGCGCGTTTGACCGATGGCTGGATGTTTGCCTCTGAAGTCTATGGCCTGGCCAATGCGGCGCGCGAAAGCTGTAATCTGTCTCGTTCGGTTGCGGGTGGTTCGGTGATCCAGTTGGACGGCGAAAGCGATCTGCCGGTCCTGTTGACGGTCAATGATAGCAATCACGCGAAAATAGCCTTCGAGCCGATCCAGATTTTTGCGCGCGATATCTATCGCGGCACGTTTGAGCATTTCCTGGAAAAAGAGATTAATGACGGCCCTTCGAGTGTCGCCAATACAATCAAGGGGCGCTATCGGCGCGAGAAAGAGGGCTATATCGCGTTCGACAAGCTGACCACGGATATCTGGCAAAAGCTGCGGGAGACGGCGGGCCAGGGCATTTCGCGTATCTATGTGATTGGCCAGGGCACTGCCGGTGTTGCGGCGGTTGGCATTGCACATCTCGTCGAAAAGGCACTGTGGCGCGACAGCCGACGGCGGATCGCGGTGGAAGCGGTGCGCTCGTCTGAATTGTCGGCCGATATCGATTCTTTTCAGCTCAAAGACGCGCTGGTGATCGCTGTTTCGCAATCGGGCACCACGACCGATACCAACAGGGCCGTTGACCTGGTGCGCGAGCGCGGCGCTTTCGTGCATGCGGTTGTCAATCGCCGCAATTCTGATCTGGTGCGCAAGGCCGACAGTGTGCTGTTTACCTCTGATGGGCGCGATGTGGAGATGTCGGTTGCCTCAACCAAAGCGTTTTATTCTCAGATCACGGCGGGCAAATTGACGGCGCTGTTCCTGGCCGAACAGCTTGAAACCATGACCGATGCCGAGATCGCCTATGAGATGGGCGAATTGGAGCGGTTGCCAGCTGCGATCCAGAAGGTGCTCGACAATGAGGCGTCCATCGGTGCCTGCGCGCGCACGCTGGCGCCCTATTCGCGCTATTGGGCGGTGACCGGATCAGGGGTCAACCATATTGCGGCGCTGGAAATCCGCATCAAACTGTCAGAGCTCTGCTACAAATCGATCCCGGTCGATTTTACCGAAGACAAGAAGCATATCGATCTGTCCACCGAGCCGTTGACGCTGGTGGTGGCCAATGATCTGCCGTCAGAACTGGTCGGCGATGTGGTCAAGGAAGCGGCGATTTTCAAAGCGCATAATGGGCGCCCGGTCGTTTTCGCCACCGAAGGCAGCGATGCCGAGGCGTTTGAGGAGTATGCCGAACGCGTTATCGCCCTGCCGGCGATCGGCGGCGATCTGGCGTTTGTTTTAGCGA
>JBCCRB010000208.1:0-5610 GCA_039208465.1 Pseudomonadota bacterium | reverse complement strand
TCGACAACCGGTGCGCGATGACAATGGTCGTGCGATCTTTCATGATATGGTCGAGCGCCGCCTGAACCATCTTTTCCGATTCATTGTCCAATGCGGACGTTGCTTCATCGAGTAGAAGGATCGGCGCGTTGCGCACAATGGCACGCGCAATCGAAAGACGCTGTCGCTGTCCGCCAGAAAGCGTCATGCCATTTTCACCAAGCGGTGTGTCATAGCCTTCCGGCGCCGCTTCGATGAACTCAGCCGCATTGGCGAGGCTGGCCGCTTCTCTGATCTCCTCATCGGTCGCATCGGGTCGGCCATAGCGAATATTGTCACCAATCGAACCCTCAAAAAGATAGGGCTGTTGCGACACAAAAGCGATCTGCCCGCGCAAAGTGTGTTTGGTCACATCCGCGATATTGGTACCATCGATAAGGATTTCACCGCTGTCGACATCATACATGCGCTGTAGAAGGGCGATGATTGTCGTCTTGCCCGCACCCGACGGGCCGACAATAGCCGTCGTTTTGTTGGCGGGCGCGGTGAAGGTCAGACCATTTAGCACCTCAGACCCGGGCGTATAAGAAAAACGCACATCGTCAAACACGACATTGCCCGTATCAATCTTGATATCGACCGCATCGGGTCGGTCGCTTTGCTGCTCCGGCATATCGATAATTTCGTAGATCATCTCGGCATTGACGATTGCGCGCTCAAGATTGACGCGCAGCGATGCCAGTCGCCGGGCCGGATCATACGCCAGCAGCAGCGCTGTGATGAACGCGAACATCGCACCGGGGGGTTGCTGGTCAAAAACCGCGCGATAACCGCCATAAGAGATCACCGCCACGATCGCCAAGCCCGACAGCAATTCCGCCGCCGGATTAATCCGCTGCGAGATTTCCGCAAGCTTGTTGGACTTTTCCCGCGTCTCATTGACAGTTGCTGCATGTTTTTGCTGCAGCTGCTCTTCCATCGTAAACGCTTTGACGACGGTGATGCCCTGAATGGTTTCCTGCATCGTACCGATCACGCGTGCACTCAACTCAACCGTTTCGCGCACATACCCCCGGGTTCGTTGCGAGATCATCGCAACCGCCAACACGAGAAAGGGCGCTACCGTAAACGAGATCAAGGACATGATCGGGTCCTGAATGATCATCACCGCCAGAAGCCCGATCAGCGTAACAAAATCTCGGGCAAAAGATGTCAGCGTCAAAGACATTACCGAGCTTATCGACCCGGTATTGGTGCTTACGCGTGCAGCCAATTGCGCCGAACGCGTCTCATTATAGAAGCCTACACCAAGGCGCAGCAGCTTTTTAAAGATGCGCTTTTGATATCGAGCCACCAGATCATTGCTGATCCGCGCCAGCAGCACAGCCTGCAGATACATTGCGGCTGATCGGACTACAAAAATCAGAAATATCGAACCGGTAATGGCGAAGATCAAATCGCCGCGCTGGCGCACAAAAATCTGATCAATCACGTCACGCATGATCCAGGCCAAGCCCGCCGTGGTTCCCGCAACGAGCAGCAGGCAAGTGATGGCAATCGAATAAGACCACAGATACTCGCGGAAATTCTCCGCAAATATCCGCCGCAAAATCCGGATCACACGGCCCCGATCGACCTTGTCCTCATTTTTTACCGTCTTAGCCACGTGATCCCGCTTAACCTGCGCCAGAGGGCCGGTATAGCCAACCCTGGGCAATGTGCACAGTGTGTAATTTAGTTCGCTGGCTCAGTTTCGCGCTTCCAGCGTCGCCCGTTTAGCGACACGCCAAACCGCATCGGCGTGCGGGCAAAGGCCGCCAGCCCCTTCATCGGCGCACGATCATTGATCACTGCAAAGGTTGGCATTTTTTCGACCAGATCTGTGTGCGGCGCCTTGTTTGCAAATGCTTTTCGGAAACGGTCCCGGTCGAAAACCGGCAGAATTTTTTTCGTGATCCCACCCGTCAGATAAACACCGCCATGCGCCATGAAAATCAACGCCAGATCACCGGCAACGCGCCCCAGATATTCGCAAAACAACGCCACAGTCTCTTCAGCTCTGGCATCTGTAGCATCAATCGCTGCCTCCGTGATTTGGGCAGGATCATCAAAGGCAGGTTTAACCCCGTCAGCTGCACATACGGCGCGATAGAGGTTCACAACGCCACGGCCGCAAAGGACTTGTTCGCCGGAAACGCGTCCCTCGATCCGTTGGATATGCGGAAAAACTTCAAGATCGCGCTCGGTTTGCGGCCCGAGATCAACATGGCCACCCTCACCGGCGACCGGTATCCAGCGTCCGGCTGCGTGCACCAAACCGGCAACGCCAAGACCTGTGCCCGGGCCTAAGACAACACGGTTGGCTTCCGAGTCTTGCTCACTGTCGCCGATTTGCTCCAACTGATCGGGCTCCAGCGCGACGGCAGCCAGCGCCTGCGCTTCATAATCATTGAGAACCACAACCTCGTCGAACCCCAAATCCGAGATCATCTTCAGCGGCTCGACCACCCAATTATTGTTGGTCAGGTCGATTGTGTCACCTTCAACGGGTCCGGCAACCGCAAGCACCGCGGTTTGCGGGATCAACGACGTGCGATCCAGCACATGTTTTTGAATGGCCGAGTTCAGATCCGGATAGTCCGATGCCTTGATGTTCTCGAATATTTTCGGCTCTGCATGTGCATCGACAAGGATCGAAAAACGCGCATTCGTGCCACCAATATCAGCGATCATGATCGGAAAGGGTAGCACCTGTGTGTTGCTGCTCGGCATTATGAGTTCCCGGAAACTGTAGCGCTTTTCATGGCGTGCAGGACATGGCGCGCTGTCGAAATGTTCAAGGCCATCGGTATGTCGTATACCACGGCGAGCCGCGTCAACGCCTTCACATCAACATCATGCGGCATGGGTGACAACGGGTCTATCAAAAAAATGAGCCCGTTAATCTTGCCCTCAGCGATCAGAGCACCGATCTGCTGATCACCCCCAAGTGGCCCGCTACGCAGCCGCGTAACGTCCAGATCGGGTGCAGCGTCTTTGATACGGCCACCGGTCGTTCCGGTGCACACAATTGCATGCCCCCGCAACGTATCCACATGCGTCTTCACAAAGGCGACCATGTCGTCCTTCTTTTGATCATGCGCAATGAGTGCCAGCGTGGATGACATGAGTGTTCAGCGTTAAATCGGTTGAAATTGCCTTAGTGCATTCAAGACACAGAAAAAAGACGCAAGCGGTAGAATAGAGCGATTATTTTTCCGGGCGTGGCGTGGGGACCGGCAACCGCGTTGGGTAGCCACGCAGCAAGGCAGTTCGTGGCAGCGGCGCCGACGAAGGCTCTGCCGATGCCACTTTGGCCACCGGATCGTAATCTGCCGTCAAGGTAGCCAATTGCGCATTGGCCGGTTGCACTGCCTTCAAGACACCCGTGCAGGCGGGCGGCAAATCGGCAAGCGTCGTGATCCTGCGCGGGGTTGGCTTTGTGCCCGGCGCCGGCTTTTTCGGGGTCCATGGTTCGTCCGTAAACCACCATGCAAGAGAATCGTCACAACCGTTGCCCGATGCCGGAACAGGGTCCTGCTTTCGGCAATTGCGCGAGTTGGTTGGACATTTCATCCGGATGTGAAAATGATAATGGTGCCCGTAATAGGGGCGGATCTTGATCATCCAGCCATTGTTGCGCGCATCGGCACCATAGGCGTTGCACATCGCTTTCTTGATGCCCGGATGCACAAAAAGGCGCTCCACGCTGTCATAGGATGCCGCGCGGGCCAGCAATTTTGCGTGCGCGGCGGTCCAAATTGAAGGATCAACGTCCAGCGTTCCTTCCTTCAGAACGGAGATTGCGCTGGTATCCCGGCGCTCTTGCGCCGTCAGCCGCCGGTTCGGCATTTTGGTCAGCCATATGTCGGCATCGAGCCCGACCTGATGCGAGGCATGGCCTGACAGCATAGGCCCACCGCGGGGCTGCGAGATATCACCCACCAGCAATCCCGGCCAACCATCACGGACCGATTCACGCGCCAACCGCTGAACAAGCCGGATCAGAACCGGGTGGCCCCAGCGGCGATTGCGCTCAAGCCGCATTGCCTGCCAGTTCGGGCCGTCTGTGGGCATCGCAACTGCGCCCGCGATACACCCTTTTGAATAGAAGCCATAGACTTGCGCTTCTTCGGCAGAGGGAAGCGCCGTGTTCCCGAAGACTTCTTTCGCCGCTGTTTCCGCCACTGCTTCGCCGAGCGCGCCCGCCGATAACACCAAAGCGACAAAAATGGTCGACAATCGAAATCTGCCTGATGGCATCCGCGCCTCCGATCTGATTGTGACGGAATCTAACGCGATTAACCGCACCGCCTCAAGAGAACAGGCGCAAGGCCATCTTACTCAATAAACGACCCGGAACAGACGCAGTGGCGTATCGCTTGTTTCAGGGATCAACTCGAGCCACGTAAATTGGCTGTGGTCGCGGTGCAATTGCGCTTGAAACCCGGTTGGCGCGGCGCGGGTGAAATCACGTGCATCGGGATCTGCCAGGCAATCGGCAATATGGGTGATGCCATGCATCATCAGGCGTTTTCTTGCCTCCCCGGGATCGCTAATCATCGCCTCGATCATCATCAGATTGCCGGCAATATTGCGGTGATAAGGCCCCGCGATCGCACGGTGTTCGGTATGCGCCAGGATCATCGGCCCGACATTGGTGCTCGACAGGACCACGGCATCTTCTTCACCCGTCAACACGGCGTAAAGCGATGGATCGTAGCAGAAGTCACGCCGGTCAGCGCTTGCAATCTGCTCCTGAAGGGTCGGCGCCGAAGAAAAAGCACCGGCCAACTCAGCGCTGGTAATGAACCAAAGCGGGTTGATTGACACCATCCAGGCAAGCGCCATCGCCGCGAGCGCGGGCGGTTTCTGGTAAAGCTGGTACGAAAGGCGCGCCCTCGTCACCGCCAATGTCATCGGAATGATCGCCAAAACCGCGGCGAACAAGAACCCGCGTTGTTGCCAGACGGTTACGGCAATCGCGGTCGCCAATAAGGCGCAAAACAGCGAAGCAACGACGGGCTTGAAACGCCTTGCCACCGCCCCCGCACAAAGGAGCAGTGCGATGATCGGCATGGCAAAGAAGCCAATCAGCGAAAACGGATCGGAGCGCAAAATGTCAAAGGCCGACCGTGTTTCAACGACGCCTTCTAGCCAGAATTCACGCAACAGGGGCGGTAGATCAGCCAGCGGGTTGGCCAGGCAATGTGGGAAGAAACCGACGAGCACGGAAACCCCGGCCACCGCAGTGACGCCAAGCAGGGTCCATTGCATGCCGCGATGGGAGGACAGCGTCGACACCGCCAGGCCGATCCCGCCGCACAAGGCAAGCGCCAGATGAAAGCTTGAAAACGCATCGCAGGCTCTGTCCGCCCATTGCGAAGGCGCGACAAGCGCGGGGTAGAGAGCCAGCGTAGCACTGGCAAGCCCAAGACCAAAAGCACCGGCCTTTTGGCGTGACACAAACTGAAACGCAAAGCTCGCCGCCACCCACAGGCCAAGCATCGCGACATAGGGCAAGGTCTCCATACCGATCGTCAGCATAAGCGCGCATGCCAGTCCGGAAAGGGCTGCATCGCGCCGCGGTGC
>JBCCRB010000207.1:0-5643 GCA_039208465.1 Pseudomonadota bacterium | reverse complement strand
CCTTGGAGCCAACATCAACGCCGACGCTGGGGCCGTTCAAGATCAGAACGCGCGGGGCGCGCGACAGCCAACGCGCGAGCGCTACTCTTTGCTGATTGCCACCGGACAGGGATTGCACCGGCGCCTGTATGTCGGGCGCTTTGACCTTCAGCCGCTGTATCCAATCCGATGCTTCAGCAAACAGGCCTTTCATGTCGAGAAAACTGCCGCGCGCATGATCGTCCAGCCGGCCGATGGCGACGTTGCGCATGATTGATTGGGTCAGGAAAAGGCCCTCGGTGAGCCGGTCTTCCGGCACATAACCAATGCGGGCATGGGATGCGGCGATCGGATCGCCCAACGCAATGTTTTGGCCGTCGACCGTTAAACGGCCCTGGTCCGGCTTGACGAGGCCGAACAGTGCTTTTGCCAGCGATGTGCGGCCACTGCCGAGTAGGCCAGTAATGCCGAGGATTTCCCCGACTTTCAGTTCAAAGCTGATGTCACTAAAGACGCCCTGCTTCCCAAGGCCCTCAACGCTCATCAGCGTTTCGGCCCCGGCAACCACGGCACCGGGCTTGGCCTCCGGCACGTCACGACCAGTCATGTGGAAGGTCAGCGATTGGGTATCGAACTCGGCAGCCGGGCCTTCGGCGACCTTGTTGCCGTTTCGAAGCACCACGACTTTTTCACTGACCTCCAGCACCTCAGCCAGCTTGTGGCTGACAAAGATCACAGCGACCCCGTCATCTTTCAGTTTGCGGATGATCCCGAGCAGGCGCTGGACTTCCTTTTCCGTCAGCGCCGTCGTCGGCTCATCCATGATGATCAGTTGGGCGTTGGAGGCAAGCGCGCGGCAAATGGCGACCAATTGCTTTTGCGCGACGGGCAAGTTTTCCACGCGCTCGTTCAAATCGATCGTGACGCCGATCCCGTCCAGCACTTCGGCCGCGAGCGCGCGGGCGGCCGCACGGTCAAAGAAGCGGCGATGCGCATTCATCTGCGTCGGATAGGCGATGTTTTCGTAAACCGGCAGATTGGGGAAAAGCGAGAAATCCTGAAAAATCACCATCACGCCACGCGCGGCGGCGATGCGCGGATTGTTCTGCCCGATGGCATGGCCATCGATTTCGATGGTGCCTTCCGTGGGCTGTTCAACACCCGAGATGATCTTGATGAGCGTGGATTTGCCCGATCCGTTTTCACCGGCAAGGCAAACGGCTTCACCAGGATTGACCGCAAAATCGACGCCTTCCAACGCGGTGACGCCAGCGTAGCGCTTGGTGATCGCGCGCAGGTCAATAAAGGGTGTTGCGTCGGGTTCGGCCATGGGGCGCGCCAAGCATGTCAGATCGGTGGAAAAGGCTGCATAGAAAGAGGGGCAGCGATTGTGCTGCCCCCCTCATTTCAATCCGATTAGAACGGATATTCGGCCATGTTGTCGGCGTTCACGTTAACCCACGCCTTGCCGTAAATCACCTTGCCGTCGAGGCGTACTTCCTCATAGCCGGGCAGAGCAAGGTCCATGCCGTCAGTCACTTCTTCGCCGTTCATTACCATCACGGCGAGCTTGTTCATGGCTTCACCAGCAACAGCCGGATCCCAGAAGCCAATACCGTCAACAGCGCCGGTTTCGATGTACTGGCCGGCGATTGATGGCAGCGATGTACCAAAGACGCATGTGCCGTCTTCCATGCCGCGCTCTTCAATGGCACGACCGATGCCGGCCACATCTGTGGATGCCGAGCCCTGCATACCCTTCACATTCGGGAATGCGCGCAGCACTTCCTGGGCTTTTGTGTACGCGTTTTCAGCGTCATCAAAGGTCTCGTTCTTGTCGCCGACGAGCGTCATGTTCGGGTAGTTGGCTTCCTGATAGGCGATTGCACCATCGACCCACTGATTGTGCGTTTGCGATGTCAGTGACCCGACGAAGACCGCATATTCGCCCTCGCCGCCCATGCATGTTGCCAATTGCTCCATCAGATTGGCACCGAAGTCTTCATTGACGAAAGCTTCGATGTCGTAATTGGTGTTTTGCTGCGAAGCTGCTTCGTGCGTGATGACGGCAATGCCAGCTTCCATGGCGCGGGCCAAGACAGGCTCGAGCGCTTCCGGCGACATTGGCACGACAGCCAAGGCGTCAACGCCCTGCGCAATCATATCTTCGATCAGCGCAGCCTGCTGCTGCGGATCCGCTTGGGCCGGGCCAACCTGGAAAGCGTTCATACCATTTTCATCGGCGAATTTGCGAACGCCCTCTTCCATGCGGTTGAACCACTGGATGCCAGCAATTTTCACAACCGTTGCGATGTCTTTGGAGTGACCATCTGCAACGGCAAACGAGGTTGTGCTCGCAAGCATTGCGGCAGCCAAAAGCGTGAGTCTTGTCTTCATGATATTCCTCCCTGAGCCCGCCGTGGCGGGGTGAATTTCGGCGGCCGCTCCTCCAGCCAACCGAAAGGTGAATTAGTGCGCATTTACGCAGGGTGAACCCTGGAAAGACGCACGTGCGGTTAAATGCAACACTTGTGCACTTGATGCACTTATGTGACTATAGCCCGACGAAAGTCGTGGTCAAGCCATTTAACAAGCGATCTTCGTTGGGAGGAAAATAACGATGCTGGCCGGTGAAAGCGGCGTGAAGGACGACATCGCTCAGGCGGCGTGGCTGTACTATGTTGGCAATTTGAGCCAGCAGGAGGTCAGCGACCGGCTGGGCATCTCGCGCTTTAAAGTGCTGCGCATGCTGGCTGATGCCCGCGAACAGGGTCTTGTGCGGATCTCGGTTGAGCACCGTACATCGCGCACTCTGGCACTGGCAGACCAGCTCAGCGCCGCGTTTGGCCTGGAAGAGGTGCAGGTTGCGCCGGTGTCGGCTGATTACAGCGAGAACCGCGAAAAATATGCGCGTGATGCGGTCGGGGTTTTGGCCGCGCGTTACATGGCGCGTGTTTTATCAACTGAGGGGCCGGTAACGGTCGGGATCGGCTGGGGACGCACACTGTCGACCATGGCTGACCATGTGACGGGCGTTAAAAAGACCGACGTGACGTTCGTCTCCATTATGGGATCGGTCGCGCATGCAACCCATACGGCGCCCGGCGATGTTTGCGTGCGTCTGGCGGCCACAACGGCGGGCCGTGCGATGTTGATGCCTGCGCCTTTTGTGACCGACAATCCCGATGCCTGCCGGACGATCATGGAGCAGAGGCTCGTCAAGGAAGCGCTTGGAACCGCGCGCAGGGCCGATCACGCGATCATGAGCGTCGGCGAGTGCCGACCAGGCGCCATCCTCTTTGAAAGCGACATCTTTACCGACGAGCAAAAGGACGAGCTGCAGACGGCCGGTGTTGTTGGCGATTGTTGCGGGGTGTTTTTCACAGCCGACGGTCAAGTGGCGGACATCCCATTGAACGCGTGTACGCCGTGTGTCCGGCCGAGCGAGATGGGCGGTATCAGCACGGTGATGCTGGCAAGCGGCGAGCGAAAGCTGGCCGCCACGCTCGCCGTGCTGCGCGCAGGGTTTGTGCGGCGTCTCCTGGTCGATGAACAGCTCGCCCGCGCGCTGCTGGCAGAAACGAGGTAAGGCGCATGGAAGGATTTGGCGTTCACACCAGCATGTGGACCATGAGCTGGGATCAGGCCGACTGCGAGACGGCCGTCGCCAATGCCGCGCGCTACGGCATGGATTTTCTGGAAATCGCGCTGCTCGATCCGCCCATGGTCGATGCTGCGCACAGCCGCAAGACATTGGAAGCCCATAAAATGCGCGCGGTCTGTTCGCTTGGCCTGCCTGAACCGGCGTGGGCGTCGCGTAATCCCGATGGCGCGGTTGATTTTCTGAAAGGTGCATTGGATAAATGCGCCGCGATGGGGTGCGAAGCGCTTTCCGGGGTGGTCTATGGCGGCATCGGTGAACGGTCCGGGGAACCGCCGAGCCAAGGCGAATTGGACAATGTGGCAAAGGCGCTGACACAGGCGGCAAGCCATGCCAAATCGCTGGGCTTGTTGTTCGGCATCGAGCCAGTCAATCGCTATGAAACGCACCTGCTGAACACGGGCTGGCAGGCGGTTGCGATGATCGAGCGCATTGGCGCGGACAATATGTTCGTGCATCTGGACACCTACCACATGAACATTGAGGAAAAGGGCATCGCGCAGGGCATCATCGATGCGCGCGAGCATCTTCGTTACATCCACCTGTCTGAATCAGACCGGGGCACGCCGGGGGCCGGCACCATCCAATGGGATGAAATCTTTTCGGCGTTGCGAGCGGTCGGCTTCAAGGGCGGTCTTGCGATGGAGAGCTTTATCAACATGCCGCCGGAAATCGCCTTTGGGTTGTCGGTCTGGCGACCGGTCGCCTCAGGGGAAGCGGAAGTGATGGAAAATGGCCTGCCCTTCCTGCGCAACAAAGCACGGCAATATGGATTGATCTGATGGACGCAAAGAACGCCAAAGCCAAATCAAACGCCTACCTGGTTGATCTCTATCGACAGATGCGCCGCGTGCGCACCTTCGAGGAACGGGTCGGCGAATTGTTTGTGCGTGGCCAATCGGCCGGTTCCATGCTGCATCTGTCGATCGGCGAAGAAAGCGCTGCAGTCGGTGTATGCGCCAATATGCGTGATGGCGATACATTTACGACCCACCATCGCGGCCATGGGATCTTTCTGGCACGCGGGGCTGATCCGAACCGGATGATGGCGGAGATTGCCGGCAAGGAGACCGGCTATTGCGGCGGTAAAGGCGGCTCGATGCACATTGCTGACATGAGCCTTGGCCATCTGGGCGCCAACGCTATTGTGGGCGGGGGCATTCCGGCGGTTGTCGGCGCTGGCCTTGCCGCGCGTAACGCAAAATCAGACGCCGTCTCTATTGCCTTTTTTGGCGATGGCGCCATGGGCCAAGGCATTTTGTATGAAAGCATGAACATGGCCGCGCTTTGGAACCTGCCGGTGCTCTTCGTGTGCATCAACAATCAATATGGCATGGGCACGCGGATTGACCGGGCGACGGCGAACCCCAACTTGCACGAACGCGCGGCCGCTTTTGGCCTAGCTGCCAAAACCGTCGACGGGCTCGACGTTGAAGCAGTTGCTGATGAGGCAAGCGTGCTGGTGGCCGGTGCCCGCGAAGGCAAGCCGGCCTATCTGGCCGTTGATTGCTACCGTTTCCACGGCCATGCGCGGATGGACAAATCCCCCTATCGCGACGATACGGAAGAAGCGGAAGGCCGCAAGCAGGATCCGGTTCTGCATGCGCGGCAAAAGCTGATTAAAAGTAAGTCAATCAGCGAAGCTGACCTTGATGCGATGGACAAGGACATCGCTGCGGAAATGGACGCCAGCATCGATTTCGCGGTCAAGGGCCAGGAACCGCAAATGCAGTCCATGTTCCGCGATGTCTATGACCCGGCAGAGTTGGAACCGGAACCGGTTCGCGACCGTCTAGACCGTGTTCTGGCGCAGAGGTAACCGGCATGGCAACGATTGAAACAACCTACCGCGACGCGCTGCGCCTGGCGCTTCAACACGCGATGAGCGAAGATGAAAACGTCGTGATCATGGGCGAGGAAGTCGGCCTTTATGGCGGCGCTTATGGTGTTACAAAAGGTCTGATTGATGCGTTTGGCGCTGATCGGGTGATCGACACGCCGAT
>JBCCRB010000206.1:0-5682 GCA_039208465.1 Pseudomonadota bacterium | reverse complement strand
CTGACGGCAGTTTTGAATTTGTGCTGGATGTCGAGGCACCTTTGGTCGGCGAAATGATCCATCAATGCGGCGTCTTTAGAGAAGCCGGGGTGGGCAATGCAGTCCAATGAGCAAGACCATTTTCATCCTTGGTGGCTATGGTGTCTTTGGTGGTCGGCTGGCAGAGCGATTGATCGCGCAGACGTGCCATCAGGTGATCATTGCTGGGCGGAGTGCCGAAAAGGCCGCAGAGTTCTGCAAGCGGCGCGGTGGCGGCGAACCATACGCGACCGATCGCGATGATGTGACATCGCTCCATCGGGCCTTCGCGCAGACAGCACCCGATATTGTGATCGATGCATCGGGCCCGTTTGACTTCGACGGCACCTGGCACTGCTATAGGGTCGCCACCTGCGCCATCAATGCTGGTGCGCATTACGTCGATCTGGCGGACAATGCGGATTTTGTTTCCAATATTTCGATGCTGGACGAGCTGGCCCGTGAAGCAGGACGAATTGTTTTATCCGGCGTCAGCTCGGTACCTTGCTTGTCGTCAGCGGTGATCGATGAACTGTCGAAAGACTTTGCCGAGATTACTGCCATCAACACGGCAATCATCCCCGGTAACCGTGCGCCGCGCGGCAGGGCGGTGATCGAGAGCATATTGTCTCAAGTCGGCAAACCGTTCGCACAGTTAGAAGGTGGTCAATGGCGTTCCCGCTATTGCTGGTCAACACTGGAAACCACGACCCTGTCGCTGCCCGGGCAAAAGGCACTTGCGCGCCGGTTGATCAGCCCCATCGAAGTGCCTGACCAAAGGCTGCTTCCGGCACGCTATGGTTCGCCGACGGTTCGCTTTTCCGCTGGATTAGAGCTGCGCATGCTTCACCTCGGGCTGTGGGTAATGGCCTGCCTGGTGCGGCTCGGCTTGCTCAGATCACTGCGGCCGCTGACCGCTCTGGCGCATCGCGTGGCAACATGGTTTGAACCTTTCGGCACTGATCGCGGCGGCATGGTCGTCGATGTTGCCGGCGTTGCACATGACGGAACCGTGCTCGGTCGCCGCTGGACGTTGATGGCCGAGCAAGGGGATGGCCCACAGGTTCCAGCCACACCGGCCCGTGCTCTGATCGACGCCATAGTTGCCGGGACCGTCAAAGCGGGCGCGGCACCTGCCGTCAGTGTTCTCTCGCTTGGCGATATAGAGAAACACTTTGCACCTTATGCGATACGCACGGGCGTCTGCGAACTGGGTGGTTCACATCTTGCGCACAATCACACTGCCGGCCGAATAGCCCGCGCCGAACGAACAGATGACGCCGACATCCCCCCGGCTCAAATCATCGCTGAACTTTGAAAACGCGATGATCGAACCGGCCGATGATGTGTTGGCATAATCCTGCAGGATGTTGGGCTGCTCTGCCGGATCAGGTGTCCGGCCCAAGACTTTCTGGCCGATGAAATCATTCATCGACTTGTTGGCCTGGTGAAGCCACAGCCGTTTCAGATCGCCAACCTGTAGGCCTTCATCCTCGACATGCGTGCTGATCAAAGACGCAACCATCGGGACGACTTCCTTAAAAACCTTACGGCCTTCCTGCTGGAAAAGCATGTCGCGTCGGTCTTCCATATGGCCGGGGCGC
This sequence comes from Pseudomonadota bacterium, assembly GCA_039208465.1. GTDB lineage: Bacteria > Pseudomonadota > Alphaproteobacteria > Rhizobiales > Rhizobiaceae > JBCBDX01. The sequence goes on along the minus strand of JBCCRB010000206.1, from coordinate 4,060 downwards.
GTGCGCCGCAGAAAACCATTATTGTTGCGAATATTGTTGGAAAAGCGTGTCACACAACGCGTCGACATGATCTCGAAAGCATGATCGGCTTTCGCTGTCTCCATCGGCTCAACCACCATGGCCGTGCAAACATCGCCGAAGATGAAGTGGCAATCCCGGTCCCGCCACTCCAGGTGCGCTGAGCAGATCTCCGGATTGACGATCAGGATCGCCCGGGCCGATCCATTGCGCACCATGTCAGCCGCCGCTTGCAGCGCAAAGGTGGCTGACGACCAGGCCACATTCATGTCGAAGCCAAATCCATCAATGCCAAGCGCTTCCTGCACTTCGATGGCGATCGCCGGATAGGCGCGTTCATGATTGGAGGCGGCGCAGATAACCGCATCAATGTCAGCGGCTGTTCGCCCCGCCTTTGCCAACGCCTTGGTCGCAGCATCGACGGCCATTTCGGCCATCAGCGACAGTTCATCATCGGCCCGCTCTGGCAACACCGGGTGCATCATGTGCGTATCCAGGACGCCGGATTTGTTCAACACATAGCGGTTTTCAATGCCCGAGGCCTTTTCGATGAAACCGGTCGATGAATGGGCAACCGCCGGGCGCTCGCCAGCGGCAATGGCATCAGCGTGCGCCTCATTTTGCATGTCCGCCCAACTGTTAAAGGCGGTAACCAGCTCCGCATTGGTGATTTGTTCCGAAGGCGTAAAAACGCCCGTTCCCGATATTGCGACGCCCGTCATGGCGGTACCCTTTTTCCCCCATTTATCCACAGCGGCGTGAAATTGCCATTACCAACATAACAAAACGGAACTTTCGTGTGTGGACCGCCACATTCTCGCCCAACCCAGCCACATTGCTGAAACCGTTGAGGGTTGGATATGCAAGAAACACTATTCATTTTGACGGTGCTTGGCTGCAACGGTGCAGTCACCGAGTGTCGCACCATACAATCAGAACAGGTCCAATACGCGACCGTCGATGAATGCTATGCGCGGTCAGAGGCGCTTATCGTGGCGAACGCCGCCGCACCCTATCCGGTCTTCCTGGCCCATTGCGATGCCGCCGATAGTGTCGGACAGCAGGTCGCAGCACGTCCGGCCTTTACCCCTGATCAATCGGTCGCCGTGACCACGAGGCCTGAACGCATGGGCATCTGGTACCGGGTGCCGGTGGCACAAACCGTCACTGATGCCGCATCATCGCTCATTGACGGTGCCGGCAACATTGCCGCCTCTATCGGTGAAAGGGTCGAAATCATGGCCCGCAGGACTTCGCAAACCGTGCGTCGGCTCAACCCGTTCTGATCCGCATCACAATGGCCATACAAAAAGGATCGCCGGCGTGGCGACGGCCAATACGATGATCTCAAGCAGCAGGCCCATCCGCCAGTAATCGCCAAACTGGTAGCCGCCGGGCCCGAGGATGATCGTGTTGTTCTTGTGGCCGATCGGCGTGAGGAATGCGCAGGACGCCGCCACGGCAACCCCCATCAAAAACGGATCGGCATTGGCGCCGATGCTGTTGGCGACATTAACGGCGATCGGCGCGGCGATGAGCGCTGTCGCCACATTGTTCAAAAAGTCTGACAGGGTCATCGTCACCGTCATCAGCACCAACAAGATAACCCAAGCCGGCAAGCCTTCTGTTTGGCCAATAATGCCATCCGCGATCAATTGCGTGCCGCCCGAGGATTCAAGCGCCGACGACAAGGGGATCAGACACGCAAGCAGAACGATGACCTTCCACTCAACCAGCGCGTAAAAATCTTCGCCGCCGATCAGCCCCATGGCCACATAGCCGATGACGACGCCCCCAAGCGAAATCGTGAGCGGTACCAGGCCCAGCGCAGCGAGCGCGATGGCGAAAGCAAAAATGCCGATAGCGCCATAGGCTTTTGAGCGTTGAATGAGGTCTGTGCGACGATCAGCGATCGGTAGAACGCCAAGCCAGTTGGCCACATGGTCGATCCGGTCGTCCGGCCCCAGCAACAACAACACATCGCCGGGTTTGACAATCGTGCGGCGCACTCGGTCGCGCGTGCGCTTGCCGGCCCGCGAGATGCCCAAAAGCGTCACGCCGTGCCGATACAAGAGGCGCAGATCCATCGCGGTGCGTCCGGCAATGCGCGATGTTTCCGGCACAACCGCCTCGATTAGCGTCAGGTTTTGGCCACGCACCCCGCCATGCTTTTCAGCCCCCGCAAAGTCCAAGCCAGCACTGCCCATCAGTGCCTCAATGGCTTTGGGCTCACCTTCAAGCACCACGAAATCGCCCGATCGCAGCGTTTCCGTGCGCGCAAAGCCGGGTAGCCTGCGTCCATTGCGGACGAGGCCAAGGACCGTGATATCCTGCTCATTGGCTGCCTCATACATGTCGCGCAACATCGCGCCGACATAGCGGCTGTCCTCTTTGATGCGCGCCTCGGCGACATAGAGCCCGGCATCGCCTTCGATTGATTGCCGGTCGCCACGTTCCGGCAGGAGCCGCCAGCCGATGAACATCACATAGGCAATGCCAACAGCCGCAACCACGAGGCCGACTGGCGTAAAGTCAAACATGGAGAACGGCTCGCCCATCGCATCGCCGCGATATTGCGCGATGACAATATTGGGCGGTGTCCCGATGAGCGTGATCATGCCGCCCAATATGGTCGCAAACGACAGCGGCATCAGTGATTTAGACGCCGCGCGTTTGGCTTTCTTGGCCACATCCAGATCGATCGACATCAACAGCGCCAGCGCGGCGACATTGTTGATGATCGCCGACAGGCCGGCCCCGATTACCGAGATAAACCCGATATGCGCTGGCAAGGATCGCTCCGGTTTGACCGACCAGCGCGCGATGATCTCGATCGCGCCGGAATTCATTAGCCCGCGAGAGACGATCAGCACCAGAGCGATGATCACAACCGCAGGATGGCCGAAACCGGCAAAGGCGTCATCGGCGCTCACCAATCCAAGCACAACGGCGAGGATCAGAGCGCCAAAGGCCACCAGATCATAGCGCACCCGCCCCCAAACCAGGAGGGCAAACACCACGCCAAACAAGGCGAATAAGAGGATCTGGTCAGTGGTCATCGGTTTGGCCCGCGATCAAAGTCGATCCAGCATCGCATACCAAGTCAATGCGAGCGTGAGCAATGGTTTCCTGAACCGGCGCCCACCGGGAAAGGCCGGGATCGACAGCTCCTTAAACAGATGCAACCGGTCGCGGTTGCCGCACACCGCCTCGGCCCACATCTTACCGGTGAAATTGGACAGCATGACGCCGTGGCCCGAATAGCCGCCAATGGCCGTGATACCGGGCGCAACTTCACGCACATAGGGTTCACGCGGAAAGGTGATGCCCACATGACCGCCCCAGGCATGGGTGATCTCAATGTCCTTCAGTTGCGGATAGACCTCGGTCATCTGTCGGCGAATACCGGTCGCAAATTTACCTGGCTCGGAAGAGGAATAGGCTTCGCGTCCGCCAAACAGCAATTGCCCATCGCGTGTGCGCCGAAAATACCGCACCACAAAACGGCTGTCATCGACACTCGCCCGGTCCGGCAAAATTGTATCGTCCAGTTCACCTTGCAAAGGCGGCGTGGCGCCGATGAAGGATTGGATAGGCATCACATGCGATGCCATCGCCGGGTTAAGCTTTTCATCGCCATAAGCGTTGACGCCGAGCAACACCCGGTCCGCTTCAACCGTGCCGTGCTCCGTTTCCACCAACACTCCGGCGCCGCCACGTTTAACGCTAGTAACTTTCGTATTTTCAAACAGCGCGGCACCTTTGGCCTGCGCCACCTTTGCCGTGCCGACCACGAGTTTGAGCGGATGGATGTGACCGGTATGGCTGTCAAAAGTACCGCCAAAATAGCGTTCCGAGCCGATCCGCTGCGCCAGCGATGCGCGATCCAAGAAGGTCAAGTGCGGATAGGCGAACTTGTTGGCCATCTCAGCCGCATAATCCTCATGCTCGCCGACATAAGACGCTTTGTGAGCGACCGAATAATGGCCGGCAACATAGTCGATATCGATCGCGTGGTCGTCAGCAAAGCCCAGAAGATTCG
>JBCCRB010000205.1:0-5683 GCA_039208465.1 Pseudomonadota bacterium | reverse complement strand
GAAACAACAGGTTATCAGGTGGCCCCCTTATTTACGAGCAACAGTTTGTTTCAAAACGTAACCGTTTCGCAAAATTAGCGGGCCTGACGTCTTAAAAAGCCGGAATCTCCATTTGGTCGTCTTCCTGCTCCACAGCCCGCGGTGTAGTGCGGCCTCCATCATCCAATTGGCCACGACGTGGCGCATAAAGGCTGGCATCTTGCGCTAGCTCGCGGCGTGGTTGTGGGTTCATTGTTGCGGGGGCTGCTTGCGGTGCCGGTGCGGCCTGCGGCTCCTCTGCCTTCTGGAAGCCAGTCGCCAAGCGTTTCAACAAACCCAGCGGACCGCGCTCATCTTCCTGCGGCAAGCCAGCAGCTGGCGCACGGTCGCGTGCTTCCATTTCTGCCTGAACCATCGGCGGGAAGTCTTCCACACGCGGCATGCGCGGTTGCGCTGCTTCATCAAGCGGTTTTTGCACAGGTTGAGCGGCTGGTGTCATTGGCCGTGCAGGCATTGATTGCGCAGGCGTTGCAAACAGATTGCTTGCGGGCTTGAACCCGTCTCCCGCCTGTTGTGGCTGCTCATAAGCGGCCATATCACGCTTTGTTTCAGCCATCAGTGCCTCAGTGTCCGCCTGGGCGGCCGGGGTTGCTGCAGGGGCAGGTGTCGGCTGTGCGGCGGCTGGCTTTGCTTGCTGCACAGCGACCGGTGCTGCGGCCGGCCGGGCGGCAGGTGCGGCAGGCTGCACTGCTGGTTTTGCGCCAACGCTGGTAACAGCGCGCGGGATAGCCACTGGTTCCTTGTTCTTTGCCCGCACATCCGTCCCAGCGGCAGCTTTTTCGATGCCTGTCGCGACAACCGACACGCGGATCAAGCCTTCAAGGCTCTCATCGAAGGTGGCGCCCAGGATGATGTTGGCATCCTGATCAACTTCCTCGCGGATACGTGTGGCAGCTTCGTCCACTTCGAACAGGGTCATGTCCCGGCCGCCAGTGATGGAGATCAGCAGGCCCTTGGCGCCCTTCATCGAGGTTTCATCAAGCAGCGGGTTGGCAATCGCGGCTTCAGCGGCCGTCATCGAGCGGCCCTCACCGGAAGCTTCACCGGTACCCATCATCGCACGACCCATATCGCGCATCACCGAGCGTACATCCGCAAAGTCCAGATTGATCAGGCCTTCCTTGACCATCAGGTCAGTCACGCATGCGACCCCGGAATAGAGCACCTGGTCGGCCATGCCGAAGGCGTCGGCAAATGTTGTCTTGTCGTTGGCGATCCGGAACAAATTCTGGTTCGGGATCACAATCAGCGTATCAACATTGGCCTGCAGTTCTTCAATGCCGTGCTCGGCTGTACGCATGCGGCGCTGGCCTTCAAAATGGAAGGGCTTGGTCACCACGCCGACGGTCAAAATACCGCGTTCGCGCGCAGCGCGAGCAACCACCGGCGCTGCACCCGTTCCAGTACCACCGCCCATACCAGCGGTCACGAAGCACATATGTGTACCATTCAGATGGTCATTGATTTCATCGATACATTCCTCAGCGGCAGCTTTGCCGACTTCAGGCATCGATCCAGCACCCAGACCTTCTGTTGTCCCTATACCCATCTGGATGACGCGCTCGGCCTGGTTCATGGTCAGCGCCTGCGAGTCGGTATTGGCGACAACAAACTCAACACCGTCCAGTCCGCCTGTGATCATGTTGTTGACCGCGTTTCCGCCGCCACCGCCCACACCGAAAACGGTGATGCGCGGTTTCAATTCGGTAATGTCCGGCTTCTGAAGATTGATGGTCATGGTTTTTTCCCCTTGTGTCGCCGGCTGACGGTCCGGGCTAGGCTTGGTTGGTTGTGATTGATGTGAAACGTCACTGGCACCGGGTTCACCGGGCTCACTCAGAAACTCTGTTTGATCCATTGCGTCACCCGCCCTATCGGGCCCTCTGTGCCAGTTGCTGTTAGACCGGCCATGTGCCGGTAGCTGTTTAAAGATTGATCCTGGTCGTTGGCCTGCGGATAAACCAGCAAGCCAACAGCACTTGAAAATGCCGGGCCCTTGGTGGAGGTCGGCAATCCTTTGACGCCCAACGGGCGTCCGATCCGCACATTTCGGCCCAAAACCCGGCGCGCCATGTCGGCAAGACCGGTCAATTGCGATGCACCGCCGGTCAACACCACGCGCTTGCCAACGATTGAGGAGCAACCCGATGAGTTGATCTGGTCGCGCAGCATCTCCAACGTTTCTTCGACACGCGCCGCGATAATCCGGTTGACCAGCGAACGGGCAACCTGCTGACCGCCTGCCACATCGCCGTGCCCGATACCTGCCAATTGGATTGTGTCGGTTTCATCCATGCTGGTCGGCACAACCGATCCATGCATGGTTTTAAGGCGTTCGGCTTCATCAATGCCGCAGGAAAGGCCCCGCGCCAAATCCAGCGTCACATGGTGGCCGCCGATCGGCATATAATCGGCATGGACAAAGCGACCCTCATTGAAGATCGCCAGCGAAGTCGTTCCCGCACCCATATCCACAACAGCACAGCCAAGTTCCAACTCGTCATTGACAAGGGTCGCAAGACCGCTCGCATAAGGTGTGGAAACGATGGTCTCGACACTCAAATGCGCCCGGTTGATGGCCAGTTCGATGTTGCGCACCGGCGCCGCGTCAACTGTCAGCTGGTGCATGTTCAGGGTCAATTCTTCGCCCACCATGCCGCGCGGATCGGTAATGCCGCGCACGCCATCAAGCGTATGATCAATGGGCAGCAGGTGCAGCGTATGACGGTCAACACCATGGCCGCGTGCCACCGCTTCGCGCATGACCCGTTGCACATCCTGCGCTTCGATCGGGTGCTTATCGAGCGCAATGGAAGCGGTGCAAGCGGTGCTTTTAGGCCGGCCAGCTGAAACGTTGATGATCATGGAATCAACGGTCAGGCCCGCCATGCGCTCGGCATGTTCAACGGCCACGCGAATGGAACGTTCCGCCGCTTCCAAATCCACCAGCATACCGGATTTCATGCCCAGCGAGCGTGTATGGCCAAGCCCGATCACCTCAGGCAGATGCGTGCGACCGTTCAGATAGCGGCCCGGCTCGCCTGGCATCATGCGCGCGATGATGCAAACCGTTTTCGCGGAACCGATATCAAGGATCGTCAGGGTCGCGGACTTGCGTGCATGATCAATTGTGCGCCGGGGCATCAGATTGAGCCTCGCGACTTCAGTTCAGCGTTCTTTTTCGCCCGTTCTTCCACATAGACGCTACGCGCCGCGGTCGCATTTTCGGTCAGGGCGAAGATCGTCCGATCATCATAGCGCAGATCAATAGCGGCCAAATCGCGCGCCAGAACACCATGCGTCTGATCTAAAAACTCCAGGCGAGCAATGGCGGGCATAATGTCATGTTCGGGTAGCTTGATGGTCATGCCATTGCGCAAACGCAGATCCCAGCGCCGGTCGCCGACGCGGATCGCGGCGTGAATTTGGCCACGCAGCCAGGCAACAGCATCCAAATCGGCAAAAAGCGCTTCAGCACGATCAGCCGCACCGGTGCCCACCACCAAAGGCAAGGCCGCAATTCGGGGATCAGCAGCAAACGGGCCGATCGGCGATCCGTCCTGCTCAACAACGGTGACTGCATCACCCATCTGCCAGAGCGCGAAAGGGATCCGCTCGGAAACGGAAACCGCCAACGTGTCCGGATAAACTTTGCGTAAGTGCGCTTCTTCTACCCACGGGAGTGCAATAATCGCGTCACGCGCGTCAACAGCGTTCAGACCGACCAGCGATCGTCCCTCATCGATTTCCAGCGCACGGTAAACATCTTCGACCTGCGTGTGTGTGTTTCCCGAAACCTCAATTTGCGTAATGCCGAATCCCATCGCGATAGCGGTGCGCTCGCTCACATCCTGCAATTGGCCACCAATCGCGGCGCCATAAATCACGCAAAAGCCGATGAAGCCGCCAAGCAGGGCCGCTTCGAGATATTTGGGCAGAGCCACCTCGCCGGCGATAATCCGGCTGCTCATACGCGTCGGCCGGCGCAGCCATTTGGGAAGCACGCGGGCCTGCATTGCTTCAACGCCTACGTGCGTGAAGCCATCGCCCTTTCGTGTTCCGGTCAGCGCATGCAACTTGCGTCCTCCACCATCCATTGAACCAACTCGGCGAAACTGTGCCCGGCATGCTGCGCCAGTTCCGGTACGAGCGAAGTTTCGGTCATCCCTGGCTGGGTGTTAATCTCCAACCAGATCAACTCACCATCGGGAGAAAATCTGTCATCGTAGCGGAAATCAGAACGCGTAACGCCACGGCAACCGAACGCCTGATGGGCCTTCAACGCCACTGTCGTTATCTTTTGGTAAATATTTGGTGAAATTTCGGCTGGGCACACATGTTTTGATCCACCCGGCTCATATTTGGAATCATAGTCGTAGAACTGCTGACCTTGCGGAATGATCTCCGTCACGCCAAGCGCAACATCACCCATTACCGCGCATGTCAGCTCGCGCCCGTGCACATAGCGCTCCACCATCACACGGTCGCCATAAGCCCATTCATCGGAAGTGATAATTTGCGGCGGATGATGCTGATCGGCCTGCACGATCACCACGCCGAAACTGGACCCTTCTGCAACGGGTTTGACCACATAGGGCGGCGGCATCGGATGGGTTGAGCCGAACGCCATGCGATCCATGACTTTGGATTCAGCGATGGGAATGCCATAGGACCGTGCGATTTTCTTGGCTAGCTCCTTGTCCATCGCAAGCGCGGTCGAAAGCACGCCCGAATGGGTATAGGGGATGTCCAGAAACTCCAGCACACCCTGGATCTTGCCATCTTCGCCATAGGGGCCATGCAGCGCGTTGAACGCAACATCGGGCTTCAGCGCAGTCAGTTGGGCCGAGACATCGCGGGTGACGTCAACGCGACTGACCTTATGACCGAGATGCTCCAGCGCTGCCGCACAGGCCTCCCCAGAGGCAAGGCTAACTGGCCGCTCAGACGAAAACCCGCCCAAAAGCACCGCGATATGTTTCAAGTCGATATCACTCATCACCACATCCCCAATCAGCCAACCCCCGACCGGCAAGTTAACGCAAAGACACATACGCTGGAGGAAAAGGCGGAAACCGTTGAATGCCGATGCTCCGAATCACCTGGGAGTGAATCAGACCAGCGATTCGCTGACAAGCACCTACCTGACGTAACAGGTAGTTAACGTAACCTCGTAAATTGTCCGGTGATTTTAACACCGTCCTAAAACTGTCCTGTTAGATCAAGCGCAAGGCCGAACGTAAGACAAGAAAACAGGTCGCGATATGTGGATGGGTTTAAAGAAAATTGCAGCAGCAGCCGCGCTGGTCACGCTAGCGCCGGTGGGCAGTTGGGCAACTGATATCCCATTCACGGCCTCGGTCACATCGACCTGCACCATTGTCATTGTGCGCGATGGGCGTTTGTACAACACCAATGGCGGCACCGTGATGCGGTCCAACACCCGTGGCGGCAATGCGCGGGTCAATGTGTTTACAAACAGCACCGATTTCGCCCTGTCCGTCGACAGCCCGCCAGCCTTTGATCTGCAGCCAGTGGATGACATCGCTTCGCCAGAGACCTTCGTGACGCAAGTGAGTGGCCGCCGCGATACGCGTTTCAATTGGACTACAGGGCCGGCATCGCTGAACCCCGGCGAAACACG
>JBCCRB010000204.1:0-5706 GCA_039208465.1 Pseudomonadota bacterium | reverse complement strand
GCCGTATCTGCTGAGTGTCTGTGAGGCCGGTAGTCTTGCTGGGGCGGCGCGCCTTCTCGGTGTCAATCATTCCACCGTATTTCGACGGATCGAGGCAGTCGAGGCACGCTTGGGCGTCCGCCTGTTCGAACGGCTTGCACGCGGTTATGTTATGACCCCTGCAGGGGAGCGATTCTACGAGCGAGCAACGAAGCTTCGCGACGGCATTGACGAGATCGAGCGGGAACTCGGCGGTCAAGACTTACGCCTGCAAGGCCCGCTGACCGTCACAACAACAGACTCCCTGCTTCACTGTTTGGCCCCTGTATTTGCGGAGTTTCAGAAAACGCATCCTGATATTGAGTTGCGTCTTTTGTCCGATGTCCGCGCGCTCGACCTAATGCAACGCAATGCAGACATTGCTCTGCGTCCAACAGGTGCGCCGCCTGCACATTGGGTGGGCAAAAAGCTATCTGCATTGTTCTTTGCAACCTATGCTCACCGCGATTACTGGAAAAGCATTCAGGATCATGACCCTGAGACGTATCACTGGGTTATGCTGGGCGATGACCTGAAACAATCGCCGATGAGCAAGATTACGCTTCGCTGCAAACATAAGGCAGCGAAGACCACCGTGCTCAATACAATGATGAGTGTGTTTGACTTGGTGCACTCCGGTTTCGGGGTTGGCGCTATGCCATGCTACCTCGGAGAGAGGCACAGCGATCTTGTGCGTGTTCATAATCCTGATAGCAGTGCCAATTGGCACTTATGGCTTCTAGCTCACCCGGATGTCAGACGCAGCGCGCGCGTGAATGCATTTTACAACTTCGCCATAACCCGCATCTCCAACGAGGTGCTAGGTGTGCTATAGGCATCATTTTGGCTCGAAGCTTCAAAAGCTGACATTGATCTTTTCAGACTGAGGGTCAAGTTTGTCCGCTTAGCGGACCTTCATTCGTAAACGCCGCGAAGGATAATCGCCCGCCCGGACACGCCAAGCGCCTCGTGTAACCCCAAGCTAACCCCTTCGCCCTTCCCTCGCCCGATGCGCACCTCTATAAGTCGCGCGGGGTCGGCATTTGTCGATCCTGGGGCTTCGTATCCCCACTAGTGGCGGCTGGCATCAGCCGTAGAATGGTGCCTCCTCGATCTATGGTCGGGGAGGCATTGGCGCATGTCCAAGGCTTCGGCCCAAAGGCCAATGCGGTCGTCCACTGGCGGCTTACGAACTCCCCGGCTGCCAGAGCTTTCTCTGGTAGCCTTTTCTTTTTTCTTACCCGCCGCCGGCGGGCGCGCGTTCACGCAAGAGAAAACTGATGAAGGGGCAAATACCATGGACGACTATCATTTCTGGCAGGATCTTTTTGACACCTACCAGTCCTTTCCCGATTGGATGCAATTGCTTTGGCTGATCGTGCCGCTGGGCTTTCTGCTCGCGCTGATCGGGCTTTTGCTGCTCTTCCGTTTAGCGCCGCGGCGCAGCAGACCGGACGAAAAACTCGCCTACACAATCTATGCGGGCAAAAACGGCCGGCTACGCGTCTATGCGCATGAGGGCGCCCCGCCCCTGCCCGTCGTTGAAGAACCGCAGCTCAAACTGCCTGACAAGCAGTTGACCGAGTTTGACGAGCTTTTGGACCTTTGAAGGCCAAAGACAGTGCGCAAAACCATGAAAAGGAAGAGGATGGTGCAGGTGAAAGGACAGCTCTAGGACCTGCACAAGGCCGCGACCGCGGCCCGGGCTTTCGCCCGCCCCCGCGGTGCTTTCGAGCGAAGCGAGATACGCGTGAGCGAGAAAATGGTGCCCCCACACGGACTCGAACCGCGGACCTACTGATTACAAATCAGTTGCTCTACCAACTGAGCTATAGGGGCGCTGCGGGGCAATTAGCATAAATTGCGCATGTGTAAACACATTTGACCCACCTTTGCTTAATTGATGCACTGCCATTACAGGGTTTCAGACCAAGCCAATGGGAGGCCGGACGATGGCTGCTCAAAACCCGCACATGACGTTCGCCTTTTTGTCTTCGGGCACGGACCAGGCTGATCATTCCGCCCGCGTTCTGTCAGCACGCTATGGCGATGTTGCGCCGGAAGACGCCGATGTCGTTGTGGCGCTTGGCGGCGATGGCTTCATGTTGCAGACGATCCAGCAGTTTATGAACACAGGCACACCGATTTACGGCATGAACCGCGGCACTGTCGGGTTCCTGATGAATGAGTTCAGCGAGGAAGATCTGCCGGCCCGGGTCGCGGCGGCGCAAACGGAGCAAATCCGGCCGCTCAAGATGCGGGCAGTCGATATCGGCGGCAAGGAAACCGTCGCGTTGGCGATCAATGAGGTCTCGCTTTTCCGGCAGAGCTATCAGGCGGCGCGGCTGAAAATCGATGTTGATGAAAAAACCCGGCTTGATGATCTGGTGTGTGATGGCGTGATGGTGGCGACGCCCGCCGGGTCAACGGCTTATAACCTTTCGGCACAGGGTCCGATTATCCCGCTCGATGCCCCCTTGCTGGCGTTGACCCCGGTCAGCCCGTTCCGACCGCGCCGATGGCGTGGTGCGCTTTTGCCGAACCATGTGCGGGTCACGATTTCGATCCTTGAAGCTGAGAAACGGCCTGTGAATGCGGTTGCGGATCACACAGAGGTCAAGTCCGTGCTGCAGGTCGATATCTGGGAAAGCCGTGAAGACATTGGCACGGTTCTTTTTGATGCCAGCCACTCGTGGGACGAGCGGATTTTGAACGAACAGTTCAAATATTGAAAAAGGCCGCCCGCGCGGTGCGGACGGCCTCTTAAAGAAACGCCAATCGACGCTATTACATAGCAGCCTTCGGCAGGATCACCTTGTCGATGACGTGGATGACGCCATTGGATGTCTCGATGTCGGCGGTCACAACGTTTGCGTCATTGACCATGACACCATTGTCGAGATCGATGGTGATTTCTTCACCCTGGACCGTTGCAGCTGTCATGTCGTCAGACAGGTCTGTCGACATCACTTTGCCCGGCACGACGTGGTATGTCAGGACGGCGGTCAGTGTGTCGATGTTTTCCGGCTTCAGGAGTTCTTCAACCGTTGAACCGATTTCTGCAAAGGCATCATCAGTCGGTGCGAACACGGTGAACGGGCCTTCGCCTTTCAGCGTGTCTACCAGACCGGCTGCCTGAACAGCAGCGACCAGTGTCTCGAAGTCAGAGTTGCCAGCGGCGGTATCAACAATGTCTTTTGCGTCCATGGCAAAAGCAGAGCCGGCAACCATTGTGGACAATGCTACGCCTGCGAGGGCTGACTTAAGAAGTTTCATTTATTTGCTCCTTTGGAGTGTATGTCGGTTTGGGATTGACCATGCCGATATAAGCATCGACGGAAGCTTTTACGTGGCAGCGTCGAACAAGTTCACTTTCAGCCGATCAGAAAAAGTTGAGCGGAAAATCCGGCACTAAGGCTGGAACATCACAATTGGCGCGTTAAGCAACGCCGCTAACCTATTCCCCAGCGGAAATGCGCCAAAACTTGACATCTGTGGCCATTAACTTTAGGCGGACGCCAAGAGTGCTGCCCATGCCGGGCACACGTTTCGCAAACAAATGCGACAGGATTTCATTGACTAGTTTTGCTGATCTTCCTTTGTCACCCAAGGTGATAGAGGCCGTTGATAAAGCGGGCTACACCAGCCCAACGCCCATTCAAGAAGCGGCGATCCCGCACGTGGTCGCCGGCAAGGATGTGTTGGGCATCGCTCAGACCGGAACGGGGAAAACGGCATCGTTTGTGCTGCCGATGATTACCCGGTTGGAAAAGGGTCGCGCACGCGCGCGCATGCCGCGCACCTTGATCCTTGAGCCGACCCGAGAATTGGCTGCACAGGTCGACGAGAACTTCCAGAAATACGGCACAAACCACAAGTTGAGCGTCGCCCTTTTGATTGGTGGCGTCTCGTTTGATGACCAAGACCGGAAGCTGGAGCGCGGCGCCGATGTGCTGATCGCCACACCGGGCCGGCTGCTCGACCATACCGAACGTGGCAAGCTGTTGCTGACCGGCGTCGACATTCTGGTGATCGACGAGGCCGACCGCATGCTGGATATGGGGTTCATCCCCGACATTGAGCGGATCGCCAAACTAATTCCGTTTACTCGGCAAACGCTGTTCTTCTCGGCGACCATGCCACCGGAAATCACCAAGCTGGCGGATCAATTCCTGCAGGCACCGGTGCGAATCGAAGTGGCGAGAGCATCATCGACGGCAGCGACCGTCGAGCAGAAGATCGCCTGGTGCGGCTCGAAGGATTATGAAAAGCGCGATGCGCTTCGCCAGATCATTCGTGCGCAGGAAGATCTGAAGAACGGCATCATCTTCTGCAATCGCAAGCGCGATGTGTCACAGCTGTTCCGCAGTCTTGAGAAGCATGGCTTTTCTGCTGGTGCGCTGCACGGCGACATGGATCAGCGCTCACGCATGATGATGCTGGACGGGTTTCGCAACAACAAAATCCAGTTGCTGGTGGCCTCGGATGTCGCGGCCCGCGGCTTGGATATCCCTGATGTGAGCCACGTCTTCAATTTTGATGTGCCGATCCATGCGGAAGATTATGTCCACCGGATTGGGCGCACCGGCCGTGCCGGTCGGTCGGGCAAAGCGTTTACGCTCGTCGACAAGGCCAGTTCGAAATATCTCGATGCTGTCCAGAAGTTGATCGACAAGACGCTGGAGCCGCTGGCCGGGTTCGAGACCGCTTCCGCCTCAGCACCGGCCGAGGAAAAGGATGCGTCGTCCAACAGCAGATCCCGCAAGCCGCGCAAGCAGAAGATCAAAGAGCAGAATGCGGCCAAAGCGGCTGATGCTGCCAATGATGATGTGGCTCCGGAAGCTGAAAGTGCGCCGAAAGAGCGCAGCAAGGGCAACGGCCGGTCGCGGCACAGCGATGTGCCCGTCGGGTTCGGCGACGATGTGCCGGCTTTCATGCTGATCGGGCGCTAGGGCGGTTTTAAGCGGCGCGATGCCCTGCCTCTACAGCGAGGCGGGCCCAAACAGCCATTTCGTCTGGTTCATCGAGGGCGCTTTCAGGCACAATCCAATAGGGCATCTGGGATTTCTTGCCTGTTTTGGCGTGGACATAGGTCCACCGTTCCATCCCGGCGGCCTGGTATTTCGGCGCTGTCTCATCATCGCCTTTGACCATCAGCCGACCGGCCTGCACCGCAGCGATGATTTTGCCGTCAACATAGATCCCCTGCCCGCCAAACATGCGACGAACGGCAATCGGCCCGGCGGTTTGAAAGAGCTCCTTGAGAAACTCTTCATCCATCACTCAATTCCTGACCCGGTAATCGCGATGGCAGGCGCCGCAGGTCGCGCCCAAAGTTTTGAAGTCTTCAACGATCACTTCGGGCTTGGCCTGCTCAAGCGCCGAACGCTCCAATTGCCGGGCGGCCTGCTCCATAGTGCGCGACAGCCGCGTGAAATCGTCAAACTGGTCCCAGATTAGCGGCTGCGCCTCGGTAGGATGGGACAAGTCTTCTTCACGAAACTCTTGCGGCACGCGGGCCGAATGGCCTTCGATGCGGTTTGCCGCCGCACCAATCAGGCCGTAGCGCAATTGCTTGTTGTTTAGCGTTGTCGCGATCGCCTTCATGTCATTGGCGATCGATTTCATCGTGTCCATGCGCATCTTGACAGCACCGGTCGCGCCGGAATGGGCCATGGCCGCGGGTGC
>JBCCRB010000203.1:0-5721 GCA_039208465.1 Pseudomonadota bacterium | reverse complement strand
TCCGGCTCGGGCAAGACAACGCTGATTTCGGCGCTGGCCGGTCTGATTGAGGGTGATGCGGGCGGCATCATCTTCAAGGACAAGGAAATTGACGGCCCGGGCCCGGAACGTGGCCTTGTGTTTCAATCCTATTCGCTGATGCCCTGGCTCTCGGTCACGGGCAATGTGGCGCTGGCGGTCGACAGTGTGCATGGCAAGAAGTCAAAGGCCGAACGCAACGCGATCATCGATAAATATATCGACATGGTCGGGCTGACGCCGGCGCGTGATCGCAAGCCGGCTGAACTGTCGGGCGGCATGCGCCAGCGGGTTTCGGTGGCACGCACCTTGGCGATGCAGCCGGAGGTTTTGCTGCTGGACGAGCCGCTTTCGGCGCTTGATGCGCTGACGCGCGCGAAGCTGCAGGATGAGTTTGCCGCGATCTGCGAAAAAGAGAAAAAGACCATCATCCTCATCACCAATGATGTGGATGAGGCGATCCTGCTGGCTGACCGGATCATTCCGCTGACGCCGGGACCAGACGCCACGCTGGGCAAAAACTTCGACGTCGATATTCCCCGTCCGCGCGACCGTGCCGAGATGAACCATAATGATGAGTTCATTCGCCTGCGCGGTGATGTGACCAGCTATCTGATGGAGATCGGTGCCGAGCGCGGCGCTGATGTTGAAAATGAGATCATCCTGCCGAACGTCGTGCCGTTTACGGCCAAGAAGGACGCTTTGCCGGAAGCCTATGTGAAGGCCTCGCAGGCGCTGAATGAAGAGCGCTTTCTTGAGTTTTCCCAATTGAAGAAGGTCTATCCGACGCCAAAAGGCCCGCTGACGGTGGTCGACGGTTTTGACCTGAAAATGAAGAAGGGTGAGTTCACGACCCTGATCGGCCATTCCGGCTGCGGTAAATCCACGGTGTTGTCGATGGTGGCCGGGCTTAACCCGATCACCGAGGGCGCGATCATTCTGGATGGCACGCATATCACCCAGGCCGGGCCCGATCGCGCCGTCGTGTTTCAGGCGCCGTCTCTGATGCCTTGGCTGACGGCTTACGAAAACGTCGCGCTCGGCGTTGACCGGGTTTACCCGGATGCCACGAAAAAAGAGCGCAACGATGTCGTAGAGTACTATCTGCAACGGGTCGGTCTTGCCGATGCGATGCACAAGGCGGCCGCTGATCTGTCTAATGGGATGAAGCAGCGGGTCGGCATCGCGCGCGCCTTTGCGTTGTCGCCGAAGCTTTTGCTGCTTGATGAGCCGTTCGGCATGCTCGATTCGCTGACGCGGTGGGAGCTTCAGGACGTTCTGATGGATGTCTGGAAGCGCACACAAGTGACCGCGATTTGCGTGACGCATGATGTTGATGAGGCGATCCTGTTGGCTGACCGCGTCGTGATGATGTCGAACGGGCCGAACGCCAAAATCGGCAACATTATGGATGTTGATCTGCCGCGGCCGCGTTCACGCAAAGCGTTGCTCGATCATCCCGATTACTACGCCTATCGCGAAGAGCTGCTTGAGTTCCTGGAAGCCTATGAGGGCGGGGCCGACCCGTCCGAAGAGCAGCTTGAAGCCATCAAGGCGCGCCGCGCTGCGCGTATCGCGCGTCAGTCCAAAACCTTAGAAGCAGCGGAGTGACGATGATGAGCGACAAACAAAAACTCGTCATTATCGGCAATGGCATGGCGCCAGGCCGGATGCTCGAGCATCTGTTCGAGATTAACGCCGATGCCTATGAGGTGACGATCTTCAACGCCGAGCCGCGCGTGAACTACAACCGGCTGATGCTGTCGCCGGTGCTTTCCGGCGAGAAGGCCTATGCCGACATCATCACCCATGATGATGATTGGTATGCCCAGCATGGCGTAACGCTGCACAAGGCGTCACGGATCGTCGATATTGATCGCGCCGCCAAGACGGTGACGAGCGAGCAGGGCGGCACCTTTGCCTATGACAAGCTGGTCATTGCGACGGGCTCCAACCCGTTTATCATTCCTGTCCCGGGCCATGATCTTGATGGCGTGCTGACCTATCGTGATCTGGATGATGTCGAGCAGATGATCGGCGTTGCCAAGGACAGGGGCCATGCGGTCGTCATTGGTGGCGGGTTGCTTGGTCTTGAAGCCGCCGCTGGCCTTAAAGCCCAAGGCATGGGCGTCACGGTTTTGCACTTGATGCCCACGCTGATGGAACGGCAACTCGATCCGGCTGCCGGTTATCTTCTGGAAAAGGCGTTTGAAGATCTTGGCGTGACGGTGATCACCAAGGCGAACACGAAGCAAATCCTCGGCCATGACGGCAAAGTTGTCGGTGTGGAATTGGAAGATGGTACGCGCATTGATGCCTGCATGGTGGTGATGGCGGTGGGCATTCGACCCTCCAGTGCTATCGCCAAGGAAGCGGACCTTGCCGTCAATCGCGGCATTGTTGTCTCCGATACGATGGCGACGAGTGATCCCGATGTGTTTGCGCTTGGCGAATGTGTGGAGCATCGCGGCAATTGTTATGGGCTGGTCGCGCCGCTTTATGAAATGGCGAAAGTCATTGCCCGGCAACTGACCGGCGATGCGGCAGCGATCTATGAAGGCTCGGTCACGGCGACAAAATTGAAAGTGACGGGGATCGACCTTTATTCGGCCGGTGATTTTGCTGAGGCCGATGACCGCGAAGAGATCGTGCTGCGCGATGCTGCCGCCGGTGTCTATAAGCGCTTGGTCCTGAAAGACGACAGGATCATTGGCGCCGTCATGTATGGTGATACGGCGGACGGGCCGTGGTTCTTTGATCTTTTGAAAAAGGGGACCGACGTGTCGGAGATGCGCGACACGTTGATCTTCGGCCAGTCCTACCAGGGGGGCGAACCGCTGGACCCTATGGCGGCCGTTGCAGCATTGCCCGATGACGCAGAAATCTGCGGCTGCAACGGCGTTTGTAAGGGGACAATCGTCTCCGCCATCGGCGAGAAAGATCTGACAAATCTGGACGGCGTGCGCGCCCACACCAAGGCTTCGGCCTCCTGTGGCACCTGCACAGGGTTGGTTGAGCAATTGCTCGGCCTGACGCTTGGTGATGCTTATAATCCGGCGGCGATCACGCCCATGTGCGGCTGTACCGATCTTAGCCATTCCGATGTGCGCCGGCTGATCAAGGCAAAGGAACTGAAGTCTATTCCGGCTGTGATGCAGGAATTGGAATGGAAGACGTCCTGCGGCTGCGCCAAATGCCGCCCGGCGCTGAACTATTATCTGGTCTGCGAGTGGCCGGAAGAATATGCCGATGATTACCAGTCACGCTTCATCAATGAGCGCGTCCACGCCAACCTCCAAAAGGATCTCACCTATTCGGTGGTGCCACGTATGTGGGGCGGGGTTACCTCTTCATCAGAGCTGCGCGCGATTGCCGATGTTGTCGACAAGTTCGATATTCCAACGGTCAAGGTCACCGGTGGTCAGCGGATCGATATGCTGGGCATTAAAAAGGAAGATCTTCCCGCCGTCTGGGCTGATCTTGGCAAGGCGGGGTTTGTCTCCGGTCAGGCCTATGCGAAGGGCTTGCGCACGGTGAAGACTTGTGTTGGCACGGATTGGTGCCGGTTCGGCACGCAGGACTCCACAGGTCTTGGTATCAAGCTTGAAAAGTTCATGTGGGGGTCCTGGACGCCGGCCAAACTGAAAATGGCGGTCTCCGGTTGTCCGCGCAACTGCGCTGAAGCGACCTGCAAGGACATTGGCGTTGTGTGCGTCGATAGCGGCTATGAGATCCATTTTGCCGGGGCGGCGGGCCTCGACATCAAGGGAACCGAGATCCTCGGCAATGTGACGACCGAAGAGGAAGTCATGGAGCACGTCGTGGCGCTGGCGCAAATGTATCGCGAGCAGGGCCACTATCTGGAGCGGATCTACAAATGGGCCAAGCGGATTGGCTATGACGAAATCCGGCGGCAGATCATGGATGATGCGGTCGCCCGCAAAGCCTATTACGACCGCTTCGTCTTCTCCCAACAATTTGCGCAGGTCGATCCGTGGAACGAACGCGTGTCCGGCAAGGACAAGCATGAGTTCAAGCCAATGGCGACGCTTTCTCTGGAGGCAGCGGAATGAATGCGGTCACGAAGAATTGGGTCGCTATTGGCAGCCTGACGGATATCCCCCGGCGCGGCGCGCGTTGTGTGAAACATGGTGCGATGACGATCGCTATTTTCCGCACCGCCGATGACCGGGTGTTTGCGCTTGAAGATAAATGCCCGCATCGACAGGGGCCGCTGTCACAAGGCATTGTGCATGATGGCTGTGTGACCTGTCCGCTGCATAATTGGGTCATCTCACTCGAGACCGGCCTGGCCCAAGGTGCTGATGAGGGACAGACGCAGGCCTTTCCGGTCAAGCTTGATGGTGAGACGGTGCTGCTGGGTTTGTGATGGCCAAAAGCGTCAAGACAAGCTGTCCCTATTGCGGTGTCGGATGCGGTGTCGAAGCGACGCTGCGCGCCGATGGCGGCGTCGATATTGCCGGCGACCGCGATCATCCGGCCAATTTCGGGCGTCTTTGTTCCAAGGGCTCAGCGCTTGGCGAAACGGTCGACCTGGATGGCCGGCTCTTGTTCCCGGAAGTGGATGGTGAACGCCGGCAATGGGATGAAACGCTTGATCTCGTGGCGTCCCGGTTTCGGCAAACCATCGATGAGCATGGGCCGGACAGCGTTGCGTTTTATGTCTCCGGTCAAATTCTGACGGAAGACTATTATGTCGCCAACAAGCTGATGAAGGGGTTCATCGGTTCGGGCAATATCGACACCAATTCACGGCTTTGCATGGCGTCCTCGGTTGCCGGCCATCGCCGTGCATTCGGCACCGACACGGTGCCGGGCACTTATGAGGATCTGGAACTGGCCGATGTGGTGGTGCTGGTTGGCTCCAACCTTCTGTGGTGCCATCCGGTCCTCTATCAGCGCATCGCCGCGGCCAAGGCGGCGCGGCCATCCATGCAAATCGTGTTGATTGATCCGCGCCGGACCAAGACCGCTGATCTGGCCGACATGCATCTGGCGATCCGACCTGACAGCGACACCGCGCTTTTTGCCGGGCTGTTGGCCTGGATTGCCGATCATGATGGCGTGCAGGCCGATTGGGTTGAAGCCCATAGCGCCGGTTTCGCGGAGGCGCTGGCGCAGGCGGGCGATTGGACCATTGAGCGGGTTTCGCAGGCGACCGGTATCGCCCTCGACACGTTGATTGCCTTTTATGATTTGTGGCTCGGGCGCGAAAAAACTGTCACGGCCTATAGCCAAGGCGTGAACCAGTCTTCTTCCGGGGCCGACAAGGTCAATGCGATCATCAATTGTCATCTGGCCACAGCGCGCATCGGCAAGCCGGGCATGGGGCCGTTTTCACTGACGGGTCAGCCCAACGCGATGGGCGGGCGTGAAACCGGCGGGCTGGCGAACATGCTCGCGGCGCATATGGATATTGAAAACCCGGTTCACCGTGACCGCGTGGCGCGGTTCTGGGACGCGCCGAACCTTACCGAGACGCAGGGCTACAAGGCCGTAGACCTGTTTGACGCAGTTGGCGATGGCCGCATCAAAGCACTCTGGATCATGGCGACAAACCCCGTGGTCTCCATGCCGGATGCAGCAGCGGTCGAAGCGGCTATCGCCAATTGTCCCTTTGTTGTCGTGTCTGACATCATGGCGCAGACCGATACCGTGCGTCATGCGCATGTGAAACTGCCG
>JBCCRB010000202.1:0-5725 GCA_039208465.1 Pseudomonadota bacterium | reverse complement strand
TTACCTTGCCGACGGAGCGCGACCAGTCCGTGCGTAGGCCGTAGTCATATTGCGCATTACTTTCGCGGGTCTCGAGTTTCCAAAGCCGCCGCCACCGCTTGAATTTGCGCCATGCCCAGATCAGCGCGGCCAAAACTGCCGCCAACACGATGAAGTCGATGAAATTCAATGTCTTTTGCTCTCCGGACTAAGGTGCGGCGCGAAAATATGCCTGAGCGGGTTCCCTGCCATAGATTTGCGGTTTTGCCCATGCGCTGCTTTTTGTGGCTTGAGCGCGTGCACCGGGCCGGTAACTGGCCTAGTGTTGGCTACTTTGGGTTTAGCGTTGGTACAGTCGATGCGGCGGCGGGATTTTATACTGGGGAGTTCGACGGTTGCTATGACAGGCGTGCCGTATGATGTGCATGCGCGGGCTGGTGACGGCTGGTTCGTTCCTGCCGAGGAAGCGCCGCATCAGCGTACGTTCATGCAGTGGCCGGTGAACCGTCAGGTTTATGGTGACCGGTTTTTCCTTGATGAAGTCCAGCGTACGATTGCCAATATCGCCAACGCGATTGTCGATTTTGAACCGGTCACCATGCTTGCGGACCGGGCGCACCACGATCACGCGGCAAAGCTTTTGTCAGACGCGGTGACCTTGTTGGACATTCCCACCGATGATCTTTGGGCGCGTGACGCGGGTCCAATCTTTGCGGTGCACGATGATGGCCGGCTTGTTGTTTTACAGATTCAATTCAATGGCTGGGGGCGCAAGCAGGTCCATGCACAGGACAGCGAAATTGCGCGCCGCGTTGCCGCGCATCTCGACCTGCCGCTTTTGGCGACCGGCTTGCACGGTGAAGGCGGCGGTGTCGAGCATGACGGGCACGGTTTGCTGATCGCGCATGAAAGCAGCTGGGTGAACGATAATCGCAACCCGGGCCTTTCGCGCGATGTCATCGAGGCTCGGCTGCTGACAGCCTATGGAGCGGATGAAATGATCTGGTCGCCTGGTGTGTGGGGTCAGGATATCACCGACTATCACATTGACAGCCTGGCGCGGTTTTCCGGCCCTGGCCGCGTGTTGATCAATTTGCCGGACCAACCCGATAGGCGCGATCCGTTCCATCGGGCAGCGCTTGAAACCCATGACGTGCTGGCCGCTGCCGGGCTTGACCTTGAGGTCATTCCCGAGCCGCTCGTCGGCCGCGTGCGCGATGATGATTTCGTTGCCGCCTATGTGAACTATTATGTGTGCAATGGCGCCGTACTCGCGGCGCAGTTTGGTGATCGCGAGACCGATGCAATTGCGCAGGATGCCTTGGCACGCCACTATCCGGGCCGTCAGATCATCATGCTGAATGTGGATCGGCTCGGCGAACTTGGCGGCGGCATCCACTGTGCCACGCAGCAGATGCCGGCCATATGAACCTGCCTGTTTGGCGACGGGGCGGCTTGGTCTTAACGTCGATGCGGTGTACCCTCCCAACTGGAAGACGAGGGCAGACAGGTGACAGAAAAGGACCGCGGGGCGCGCCGCGGCTCAGACCAGGTGCAGTGCTTTTCCTGCTATGGTGCGCGCATCGAAGTCAGCAGTCCGGACGCGTTTATCGTCGACGCATTGCCGGCACTTGTCCCGCCTCACGCGCAGATGACGGCTTTGGAAAATACCGATGTACAGGTCCGTGTCCGGTCGCATGATGGCGACGCGTGGCAAATCATGACATCCATCTCTGATGTGCCGGTAAGAGCAACGACCGCGCGCATCTTCCATGAGTTGCAATCGAGCCTCCATGATGCTGTCGCGCAGTATGCGCGCGGTTACCTGTTTGTGCATGCCGGTGTCGTTGCGGTTGATGGCAAGGCGATTGTCGCTCCCGGCAAGACGATGACCGGCAAAACCACGCTGGTTCGCGCCCTGATAGATCTGGGTGCGCATTACGTATCTGACGAATTCGCCGTCCTGTCGCAGGACGGACTCGTGCACCCCTATCCCAAACCGCTGTCGATGCGCGATGAGCATGGTGTGGCAAACCTCGTCAAGCCGGAGCAAGTGGGCGCCAAACTTCAAGTCGATCCGGTGCCGGTCGGGCTCGTTGCACGCACTAGCTATGAAGAAGGAAGCGTTTGGCAACCAACGCCAATGGGCGCCGCCGAAACCTTGTTGGCACTGCTTGCCAATACGGTGGCCGTTCGAACCGTGCCAGCGCTCACAATGCAGGTGCTTGGTGTTGTGTCCGAAAACTGTACAGGTCTTGGCGGAACACGCGGCGAGGCCGAAGCATGCGCCAACGCCCTGATCGAGCAGCTGTCGCAAGCTTAAAAGCGTCAGGCCGGCGCTCAAAGCCCGGCAAGCGATCGACAGGCATGGCATTCGCCGCACGGTTGGTAATCATTGCCGTCATAGACCGGTTTCCGACAGGACCAGCACATTTGCGCCACTTCACATGGCACAGCGTTAAACGTTGCTTCCTTGTCGACACCCGAAAGTGGTTTCAACCATGCGGGCCGGTAGGCGCAATTTGTCAGGGCCGCCTGATAAACCGCGTTCGCCTCGGTGAACTGCTCCAGCGACGTGTCAGGGTGGCGATGCCCTGTGATGACGTAGTCAATCTTGCCGGGCAGGACGGCATGCAAGCGCGCTGCGGTGAACATGGCGAGGGTGATGTCATAGCCGCAGGTGCCGATGTTGAAGACATATTTTGAACTTGTGTACTCAAAAGGCCGGTGGTTCGCCCAACAATAGGGCAGCACCTTGGCTAAAGCATCGGACTCAGCATCGCCGCGGCGCTCAAAATTGTGCAGATCGATATGATGGGCGTGCACGTTGCAATCGGTATGCTCCAAGAGGTTGATCAACAGGGCCACACTGTCCAAACCACCGGTGATCATCAGTAGAACACCTGGCTGGTCGTTGCGGGCCGGGGGCGCGCTTGCCAGTGTTTCTCGCAGCTTTTTTACCAGGTGATTGCTTTGCATGGCTGTTGGCTGTCGTTACGTCATGGTTTACTGAGGAATACGAAGCAGTTGTTTATTCATTGCCAATCATTTCAGCAAAGAGGGACATCATGGCGATTAGAAAAATCACTGACAAGCGTCTCACCCGCGAACTTGGCGGCGAGCTGATCGTCTATGATCAGGATAACCACAAGGTTTTCCATTTGAACCAATCGGCTGCGGCCGCGTGGGACGCTTGTGATGATTGTGCTAATCTGCATGACTTGTCTTTGAAGATTGCCGATCACACCAAAGAACCAGCGAACGATGATGCCGCACAGCTCGCGTTGATGGAACTGCGTGAAGCTGGTCTGATCGAGGGTGACTACGAGGTCGGCGTCAACGCCATGCTCACGCGGCGTGAATTGATCAACTCGATCGGTCAATTGGCGATCACGCTGCCCGTGGTGATGGCGATGTTTGCGCCAACGGCGGCCATGGCCCAGTCGGCTGAGCCAACGCCGCAGCCGGAGCCTGAACCGAGCGATTGATCGATTGCCGCCGGTGCTTGGCGCGCTGATTTTTGAGGATCAGTACACGTCGCGCAGATAGCGCTTCTCACGTTTCAGATTATCGACATAGTCGCGCGCTGCATCAGCATCGCGGCCACCATGTTCGGCGATCAAATCGACAAGCGCCTGATCGACATCCTTGGCCATGCGCGTGGCATCGCCACAGACATAGAAATAGCCGCCATCCTCAAGCCAGGCGTAAAGATCCTTGCCGTTTTCCAGCATGCGGTGCTGGACGTAGATCTTTTCCTTCTGGTCACGCGAGAAGGCCAGATCGAGGCGTGATAAACGCCCGGATTTGGAGAACTTACCGATCTCGTCCTGATAGATGAAATCGTGCGCACGGGTCTGATCGCCGAAGAAAAGCCAGTTCTTGCCTTTCGCATCGCGCGCTTCACGCTCTTCCAGGAATGCCCGGAAGGGCGCCACGCCGGTGCCCGGGCCGACCATGATCATCGGTGCATCATCATTTTCCGGTGGGCGGAAGCTTTTGTTCGGTGACATGAAGACGCCGACCTTGCTGCCCGCCTCGGTCTGGTCAGCCAGGAAGGTTGAAGCAACACCGCGGTGTTCGCGGCCCGCATTTTGCCAACGCACGGCGGCGACCGTCAGGTGCACTTCACCCGGATGCGCTTTCGGGCTCGACGAGATCGAATAGGCGCGGTGCTGCAGGGGCTTCAGCCAGGAGATGAACTCATCAACGCCGAAATTGGCCGACGGGTTTAGATTGAGCAGATCCAGCGTGTCATTGCCCCACATGAAGGCTTCGATGGCTTCCTTGTCGCCATTGGTGATGACATGGGACAATTCATCATGGTCGGCGCGCTCAGCGATTTTGGCGATCGTTTCCTTATTCGGCGTCATGATCTCGAAATTGCTGGTCAGCACATCACCGAGCGGCTGATCATGGCCGTCAATCGGCGCGTCCCATTTGGCGCCAAGACGATCGATGATGGCCTGCACATAATCCTTGCCATTGAGCGGAATGACGCCCATCGCATCGCCGGCCTCATATTCAAGGCCTTCATCGTCGAGCGCGAAAGCAAAGTGGCGGATTTCCTTGCCCGAACCCTTCCCGGACAGGAGCCGGTTTTCCACGATTTCGGAAGCATACGGGTTCTTGCGGTTGTACTTCGATTTTTTCGGCTTGGCGGCGGCGCTTTCAGCGGGTGCTGCCAGGCCTTCAGTTGGTTTGGCGACATCGGCGACCAGCGGCATTGTGGCATCGATCCATCCGGTGGCCAGATCTTCATAATCGACATCACAATCGACGCGCGCATTAATCCGCTTGGCACCCAATTGCTCCAGGCGCATGTCCATCAATTTGCCGGCATGACAGAATTCATCATAGCTGGTGTCACCCAGCGCCAGCACTGAATAGACCATTTCTTCCAGGCGCGGCGCGGTTGTCGCGGACAGGGCCTGCCAGAACAGTTCGGCGTTGTCGGGCATCTCGCCTTCGCCGTAGGTCGAGATGACGATGAGGATCTGCTTCATCTCGGCCAAAGCTTCCATCGACACATCGTCCAGGCCTTCAACGCGCGGCGCAAAGCCTTGTGCCTTGGCCGCTTCGGCTGCATCCAGCGCCACAGCTTCGGCATTGCCGGTCTGCGTGCCGTACAAAATGTTCAGTTCGACGGCCGATTGGGCGCCGTCGGCCTCAAGGCCGCCAGTGAGTTGCGCTTGCGCGCGCATGCCCGCCATGAAGCCGGCGATCCAGGCGCGCTGATCTACGGAAAAGGGCGCGTCATCGGGAAAAAATGGAGCATTCATGATTTTAAAGTCCGGATCGTCTCTCACTATCAGGCCGCTGAGGCCAGTTCGGCAATGGCGTGCTTTGAGAACAATTCTTCAAAGCTCGGAATGTGGCCGATCGCCTCAACATTTTTGGCGTCCTGGTGCATGATCCAGCCATAGGTGCCGGGGCTGTCCATGGACAGAATGTTGCGCAGCGACAGCGCTTGCTTGAAGTCTGACA
Organism: Pseudomonadota bacterium; assembly: GCA_039208465.1. Lineage (GTDB taxonomy): Bacteria > Pseudomonadota > Alphaproteobacteria > Rhizobiales > Rhizobiaceae > JBCBDX01. The sequence goes on along the minus strand of JBCCRB010000202.1, from coordinate 259 downwards.
GGCGCTTGGCGGAGACCATGACGGCCAGCTCTTTTTCAGAATATTCCGCAACGGCTGTGCGGGCATGCTTCAAAAGCTGGTTCATCAGATAGAAATCTTCGGTCAACACCAAATTGCGGGCCGCCTTGACGACGCGCGGATCCTTGACGTTGCTTGCCTCTTTGACGCGCTTGAGCGCCAGCTCATTGGCCGCGTTGACCACGGTCCATGAATTGAGCAGCCGGAACATGTCTTCGGACGCTTCACCATAGGCCGGCAC
>JBCCRB010000201.1:0-5729 GCA_039208465.1 Pseudomonadota bacterium | reverse complement strand
GCTTGATGTCGGAGAGCACAAAATCAGGCACTGAGCGGGCCAGAAACTGCCGCGCCTCCTGCAGCGACCCGGCATGAAAAACATCAAACTGCTCCAACTCCAGCCGCTGCTTGAGTGATGGGCCCAGCACCGGATCATCCTCGAGCAGCAGGATCATACCGTTCATGTCTGCACCTCCTGACCTCTTGGGGGAACAGTGATGCTGACATGGGTTCCCTTGCCGCTCTTTGTATTGATCGTCAGCCGCGCATCAATGTCGTCCAGCAATTTGTGGATCAGCCAGAGGCCGAGCCGGCCCGATTGCGGCACATCATTTTCCTGCGCCTGGGTGACGACGGCGAGCGCCTCGGCCGGCATGCCCGGGCCATCATCGCTCACATTCAGTTGCAGGACTTCGCCGTCAAGCGCCGCGCGAAAATGCACATGCCCGCCTTCGTCAGCAGCCTCCGCCGCATTCAGCAACAGGTTCAAAATAATCTGCCGGATCGGATTGGCGCTGGCTGGAAACGGCGCGTCAAGCGCGGCTTCAAAATCGAGCGTGATATGTTTGCGCGCCATTTTCGGCCGCGCCAGCAATTCAAGATCAGCAAGATCGGCCGGCGTCAGATCGCGCTCGCCATCCTCCTGCCGGTAGGTCGACAACATGGTCGCCGCCACGCGGTCGATGCTGGCAAGACCGCGTTCTAAGAGATCGGTCGACTGCGCCCGCACCTTGTCATCCTCGCCGAACCGTTTCAGCGTAGAGACCGCTGCGCTCATGCCCGCCAGCGGATTGCGCACCTCATGCGCAACGCTCGCCGCCAGCCGCGCCAGCACCGCGTCGCGCGCCCGGTCGCGCTCCATTTCCTGCAACGCTTCGCGCTGGGCCTGTTCCGCAATGCGCGTGTTGAGCACCCGCTGCAAGCGCCCGACCTCGGTGCGTTCACCGGCAAGATTTTGCGGCGCCACCGGCTGCGACGCCGGATTGGTCAGTGACTGGGTCAGCTTTTCCAGCGGGCGCAGCGAGGTGCGCACCAGAAAATAGACAGCCAGGGCCGCCAGCGCCGCAAAGGCCAAATCGATCAGGATCGCGTTGCGCCGTGTCGCGCGCTGGGCTTCATAGACCTGGTTTAAATCGAACGCGGCACCGAGCTGGAAGGCATCACCCGAAACGGTCTGATAGGATTTGGTGATGATGAATTTTTCAAGCTCCGGGATGAGCCGCTTGATCGCCCCATCATCGCCGGTGCCGGCCTGATCGCGCATGAAGCGCGTGATCAGCTCATTGGTCTCCGCTGCATCGGAAAATCGGGCCGCATCGGTCGCCGCGATGATCGACCCGTCAATACAGCAATAGACAACACCCTGATTGCGCAGCGCCGCTTTGAAGGCGCCTGCCGAAACCAGCACCCGGCGCAATTCTTCCGCATCAGCTGCATCATCATTGACCGGTTCCAACACACCGGCCAGCGTATCGAGAAATGCCGTGGCGATATCTTCACGGATCGCGCTTTCACGCTGTTCAAGCGCAAACAGCCCCAACAGCGTCAGCGCCAACGCGGCCACAAACATCAGGGCAGCGGTGGCGATCGGCAGCGCGAAGGTAAGCGACCATCTCGCCGTCAAATTCAGGACGCCCCTTCAGCGGTATGTGCAGGTGAAACACGCAACATGCGCCACCCTATACGCCGCTGGAAGGAAAGGTCCAGCCTGCGGCGTTAGAGCGTACGTTAAGTCCAGACCAGCACGTCACCGCGCCAGCCCTGGGCGATCCGGTCCTGCCAGAAAAGGCCATACCAATCGACATGCAGCGGCCGTGGCAGATCGGGCAGGATCACCCCGACAACGCCATCCATCATGTGGCTTGGCAGCGCCGACTGCTTCGTCTCACCGGCTTTCGGCGTGATGAAGTGTACCGGCACATTGACCATCGCACAGCGGCTTTCGATCTCTTCGCGGCTCTCCTGGTCGACATAGCCATAGACACGCAACTCGCTCATGTCCCAAAGCTCTTCCACCAGCGCCAGATCGATCCCGCGCCAGACATTGAACGACCCATCAAACTGGACGGCTACCGCGCCTGCCATGGTTTCATCAACCGCATACATGACGGGACCGGGATGCTTGGCGACAATGCGCAAAAGACTGTCCGGCTCGCGCGTGGCCAGCGTCGTCTTCACGCCAACCTCATGGTCGGCCCAACCTTTCGTCGGCAACACCAGAAACTCCTTGTGATCGCCGACACCGGCCATCAGGGCTTCCGCATCGCCTTCCTTGTAGATCAGATCGATCGGCACTTTTGACTCTTCCGAAAGCTTGTTCAGATTGGGCAACCAGGTGCTGATCTGGTCACGCATCAGCCGCAGCGTTTCCGCCTTGTTCGACGTCTGCTCCGCATAGCGCGTATCGAGCGCGACAACGGCGGTCAGCGGCAATTCGGCCCGCGCGGCAAAATCAGCTGCCCGCTTGGCCAGCTTCGGCGCACCCGCCCCCAACGCGGCAAATCGTACGCGTTCCGGCGCAATCATGTCTTTCAACGATCGCGGGCCGGAACGCGCGGCCCCTGTGGGGTAAGCAACGCCCAGCTCTTCTGCCGCGGGCGGCATCTGAACAGGCGGCGTTGCAACATCAAAGGCGAGATCTTCAATCGAGCGCTCAAGCGGCTGAACCGCACGCCGCAGCGTGCCCGCCAGCGCATCGTCATGGGGGCCAATGCCTGCCAATTGAGAACCGGACATATAGGCCGCCCGGGCCAGGATATGGCTGGCAACCGGGATCGTCAGGATCAGGAAAAGAAGCGCCAGCGTGCCGGTCATCGCGGCATCAAACGTGCCCTTGTTGAGCATGGTGCCAATCAGCACCAGGCCAGCGCCAAGCGTACCCGCTTTCGTGGCCGCATGCATGCGCTGGAAGACATCTTCAAACCGCAACAGGCCTAATGTCGCAAGAACAAGAAACACAAGACCAACCATCTTGATGACAAGTGCAATGAGATCAATCATGCTTCTTCTCCTTTAAGGGCACTGCGTTTGGCGGCGGCTTCTTCAACGCGCCGCGCAACAACCTCAACCTTGCGCTCCAGGAACGCGCCGAAGGCGACCGTCGCCAGAAACGCGATCAGTGCAAAGCCGAAGGCAACATCGAGAAATTCATCACGCCCGCTCGACAGCGCCGTCAGCGCACACACGGCAATCGCCAGACCCGTCAGCATGTCAACCGCGATGAAACGGTCAGCATAGCTCGGGCCTGAGATGACCTTGATGCTCGCCGCAACAAGAGCACCGACCACGATGATGATCATCAGCGTGATAATCGGATCGATAAAGGCGGTAATGGCTTCAATACTCATGCCCGTGCTCCTTGTGCTGGTGTCTCGATGGTTTGTTCAGGCGTGCCCTCGACGGCCAGGACCGCGCGTTCCAGCCGGTCCTTAATGTCGGCAATCACTTGCGCGTCATTGTCGCGATCAAGCACATGCACATAGAGCAGTGACTTGTCGTCCGAGACGTGCAGCGATGTGGTGCCGGGCGTCAGGCTGACAATATTGGCAAGCGTCGCAATGCCCATGTCGGTTTTGACTGCCAGCGGCACGGCAAGGATCGCGGGGCGCAATTTGCTTGTGTCGGAAAAGACAGCCACAGCAACGCCAACCGATGCCTTGACGAGTTCAACGATAAAGACGCGGCACAGATTAAAAAATGCCGGCGTGCGTTTGATAAGTGTCATCATGGGTCCAATCTCCCAATTTCTGTGGCTTCACCGATAATGGCGGCGACATAGACGCTGGGGTCAGTCAGCGTGATCGCGGCCAGTTCGGCATAGGTGACGAAAGGCTGCGCCCAAAAGCCGATCGTGATGGTGATCGCGCACAAGGCAGCGATTGGCGCGACCATGATGGCGGGCACCGCACGCGTTTTTTTGCGCTCGATAACAGGCGCTTTCCAGAACGCTTCCATCCAGATTTTCATCATCGAATAGAGCGTCAGCAGACCAGTAAACAGGGCAACACCGGCAAGCCAACCCATATCCGCCTTGAACGAGGCATCCACGACCAGAAACTTTGCCCAAAAGCCCGACAGCGGCGGCAGGCCTGCCAGTGACAGCGCCGGGATCAGGAACAACACCGCAAGCCACGGATGCGACTTCAAAAGCCCGCCGGTCTTGCGCAGATCATCAGTGCCCGTTGCCTGGCGTACCGCACCGGCGAGCAGGAACAAATTGGCTTTCACGATGATGTGGTGGATGATGTAGAAGACCGCGCCAGCCATCGCCAAGGGCGTGGCAATCGCCAAACCCATCATGATGTAGCCGATCTGCGAGACGATGTGGAACGACAGGATGCGCCTGATGTTCCACTGGCTCGCAGCGCCCATCACACCGACCACCATGGTCAGCGCGGCCACAACGGCCACGATCTCGCGAATGCCGGCATTTTCCACTTCAAACAGCAGCGTGAAGACACGGAACGCGGCATAGACACCGACCTTTGTGAGCAAGCCGGCAAAGATCGCCGAGATCGCAAACGGTGCGGTGTGATAGCTTGCCGGCAGCCAGAAGAAGAGCGGAAAGAACCCGGCCTTGATGCCGAACGCACACAGGAACAGGATGGCGGTTGCCACCAGACCCGGTGAGGCTTCCAGCGTTGGCAGGATGCGGGCAAGATCGGCAAAGGCCAGGGTGCCAGCAGCGCCATACAAAAGCCCGACCGCGATCAGGAAGAACACCGTGCCAAGCAGGTTCAAGACGGCATATTTTACCGCACCATCAATCTGCGCTTTCGTGCGGCCGAGCACCAGAAGGCCAAGCGATGTCACCAGCATCACCTCAAACCACACATAAAGGTTGAAGATGTCACCGGTCAGAAACGCGCCATTGACGCCGGTCACCATGCCGAAGAACAACGGGTAGAAGCCGGCGCGCACATGCACGCGGCGCATTTCACGCAGGCCATAAATGCCAACAGCAAGCGCTAGGACCGCGGTAATCGCAACCATCGCCGCCGACAGGCGGTCAGCGACGAACGAGATCCCGAACGGCACCGGCCATGAGCCGAATTCGACCGCCAGGATGTCATAGCGGGTCACCGCATGAACCAGCGCGAAGGCCGACCCGGTCAGCACAAAAAGACCGGCGATCCCGACGGCGCGTTGCGCACGCGGGAACTGCCACAGACAGGCGGTAATGGCCGCCAACGTCAGCGGGATCAGGACCGGCCAGACGATCACAAGAATATTGTAGGTTTCAGTAGGTGTCATGATCGATCAGTCCTTGTCAGGGGCGCCGAGCGCTTCCGCTGCGGTCATGCCTGAAGTGTCGAGTGTGTTCAGCGAAGTGTAGGCTTTGACAGCCAGCGCGATGGCAAACGCGGTCAGCGCAAAGCCGATGACGATGGCGGTCAGGACCAGCGCTTGTGGCAGCGAATTGGCCGCCGTTTGCGCCAGCGCTTCAGAGCCCTGCGGGATGATCGGCGGCGACACCGCACCCAAACGGCCCGACAAGAAGATCAGGACGTTGGCGCCGGCCGCCAGAAGCGCAATGCCGAGGATCATGCGCATCAAATTCTGCGCCAGCAGCATATAGACGCCAACACCGGCGATCACGGAAATCATGGCTGCATAGACAATGGTCATTGGGTTGCTCCTTGAGCGACAGGCGTTGATGGGGGCGTTGCGTCGGCGAGCGCGTTCTGCTGCTGCACGCGCACCAGGAACGCCAGCACACCGCCGAGCACAGTCAGATAGACACCGAGG
>JBCCRB010000200.1:0-5738 GCA_039208465.1 Pseudomonadota bacterium | reverse complement strand
CTGCTCAATCAGGTTGGCATTCGCGAGCCGGAGAAGCGGCTTAACGCCTACCCGCATCAATTATCGGGCGGGCAGCGCCAGCGCGTGATGATCGCCATGGCGCTCGCCAACACGCCGAAATTGCTGATCGCCGATGAGCCGACCACGGCGCTCGACGTGACCGTGCAAGCGCAAATCCTGGAACTGCTCGACCAGCTGAAGACCGATCAGAAGATGTCGATGCTGTTCATCACGCATGATCTTGGCATTGTGCGCAAAATCGCCGACCGGGTTTGTGTGATGACGAAGGGCAAGATTGTCGAGCATGGGCCGACGGAAAAGATCTTCACCGACCCGCAACATGCCTACACCAAGCACTTGCTGGCAGCCGAACCGAAGGGCGCGCCGGCCAAGCTCGATGAGAACGCCGCGACCGTTATGCAGGGTGACCAGGTGAAAGTCTGGTTCCCGATCAAAAAGGGGTTTCTTCGGCGCACGGTCGATCACGTCAAAGCGGTGGACGGGATCGATGTAAATGTGCGCCGTGGGCAGACCTTGGGGATTGTCGGCGAAAGCGGCTCAGGCAAGACCACGCTCGGCATGGCGCTGTGCCGGCTGATCTCGTCGGACGGCAAAATCACCTATGATGGACGCGACATCCAGGCGCTGTCGTTCTCGCAAATGCGGCCGCTGCGCAAGGATCTGCAAATCGTCTTCCAGGATCCGTACGGCTCGCTATCGCCGCGCATGTCGGTCGCTGAGATTGTCGCCGAAGGGCTGCAAATCCACGAGCCGGCTATGAATGCCGAAGCACGCGACCGCGCCGTGGTCGATGCGCTCATTGAAGTGGGCATCGACCCGGATACGCGGTTTCGTTATCCGCATGAATTCTCCGGTGGCCAGCGCCAACGCATCGCAATTGCGCGCGCCATGGCGCTCAAGCCCAAATTCGTGATGCTCGATGAGCCAACGTCGGCGCTCGATATGAGCGTCCAGGCACAAGTGGTCGATCTGCTGCGCGAATTGCAGCGCAAGCATGATCTGGCCTATCTGTTCATCAGCCATGATCTGAAAGTGGTGCGGGCGCTTGCCAATGAGGTGATTGTCATGCGCAATGGCAAGGTGATGGAGTTTGGCACTGCTGAAAAGGTTTTCGATGCGCCGGAGACCGATTACACCAAAGCGTTGATGGCGGCCGCTTTTGACATTGAAACCCGCCATGCGGCGGCCGTTTTGGACTGATCGCGATGCGTACAAAAGGGACAATACTGTTGGCCGTAACCGGCTTTGACCCGCAGGTCTGGCAGGACCATCTGACCCGCGCGGCACCGGACCGGCCCGTCATCACCGAGGTCGGCGATGATGCGGACGCCGTAGATTACGCGGTTGTGTGGAAGCAGCGGCCTGGCGTTTTGAACCATCTGCAGAACCTGAAGGCGATCTTCTCGATCGGTGCCGGTGTTGATCATATTTTCAATGATCCGGATGTGCCGCAGGTGCCGATCGTGCGTGTGGTGGCCGACGATCTGACTGAGCGGATGAGCGAATATGTGGTCTGGCAAGTCCTTGATCATCACCGCAAAGGCCCGGCCTATCGCCGCCAGCAGGCCGACAAGGTTTGGCGTGAAGACCGACGCCAGCCAGCTGCGCACGAAGTGACCGTCGGCATTCTCGGCATGGGTGTGCTTGGCGCGGACGCTGCCGCCAAACTGGTAACGCTCGGGTTTCAGGTCACCGGTTGGAGCCGCACCGAAAAACAAATGGCAGGCGTCGACACTTATCATGGCGATCAAGGCCTGATCCCGTTTCTGCAACGGTCAGACATTGTGGTGTGCCTGTTGCCGTTAACGCCGAAGACCGAAGGCATCCTCTCTAAGCCGCTGTTCATCCAGATGAAACGTAACGGGCCTTTGGGGCCCGCAATCCTAATCAATGCCGGGCGTGGCAAATTGCAAAATGAAGTCGATATTCTGGCCGCGCTCGACAATGGCTGGTTGGGCGCCGCGTCACTGGATGTGTTCGAAGAAGAGCCGCTTGCCGCCGACAGTCCGCTTTGGGGCGATCCGCGCGTAACGATTACGCCGCATGCTGCGGCAACGTCAGACCCCGCGGCGCTGATCCCGCCGATGATCACGCAAATGGATGCGCATGATGCCGGTGCACCGCTGACCCATCTGGTTGATCGCGACGCAGGTTATTAGGGTCTGCGATAGCCGACCGGCTGCTGATAAAGATAGGCGATGCGGGCAATGGCCTCGGCGCGGTTTTCGATACACACATCCATGCTGTGCGCATTGGCGTGGATGATCGTTTCATGATCGCGCACAATGGCAACATGGCCCGACCAGAAGATCAGATCGCCGCGCTCGACCTGCCCATCGGGATCGACAGCATGGCCGATTGAGCGAAGCTGCATGTCACTGTCGCGCAGAACCGGTCGATTGCACATCGCCATCGCCAATTGAACAAGACCGGAGCAATCAAGACCGAAAGCGGAATTACCGCCCCATAAATAGGGCGTGCCGATGAGCGTCTCGGCGACCGAAACATAATCAGCAGCATAATCAGCGATGGGTTGCAGATGCTTCTCGATCACCCAGCCGCCCCCGATGATCTGCGCATAGCGCGTCCCCCGTGTTTCCGCGACCTGGCCAATGGGCAGTTTCGTGCCCATGCTCAGGCTGGTAAGTACGGGTTTTTTCAAATCCGGTTCTGGATAGGCAAATGTGCGCGGCGCGCAAACACAATGGGTTAGTCTGTCGGTCAGAGGTGCGCCCAGCGCATCGCTGCGCACATAGCCGACATAGTCATCGTCATCGGCCTTGATCCAGGACCATCCGTCCTTTTGTTCAAACACACGAACCGGCTGGTTCAAGCGCAATTGTGTATCCAGCCCGGCATCGTCGCGCGGTGCGGCGCGCATGTCACAAACCGGCACGGCAATGCGCGCATGCGAGGCTTCGACAAAATGGGCCGCTTCAATTTGGCCGGCCAACGCAGCATCGGCCAGATCCGGCCGAAACGCATGCAGGCGCCGGTCCAGGACGTTTTTTATTTCGGTAGCCATCGGGCTTTTTCCACAACAATGTCGGAAAACCGCTCGAGATAAAGCGCCCCTTCGACCGTTTTGCCGATGATAACATTACGCCTATCGGCCGGATCACGCCTTCGCGTAACCAGCTTCATCTGGCCCATCGTGTCGAGCGCACGGGTGATCACCGGCTTGGTAACTTCAAGCTTTGATGCCAGACCACGCACCGTGTGCGGCGGCGGATCCATGTAAATTGTCAGCAAAATAGCCATTTGCCGGGTCGACAGATCATGCTCGCGGTTCACCACCTCGTTGAGCGCGACATCGCGCCAAAGGTTGAGGGCCTGGCTGGGCTTCAGACTAACGCTCACTGTCTCGCCCCAAGAAAGTTTCGGATGCGTGATAATAACCGAGCGTGGCCCGGTATCAAGATTACGCAGCCGGCGGGTAGCGTCGCTCCAACACGCTGTAGAGGGCACGCAGCCCCTGCGCCTCGCCGCCGATGGAAGCGTGGGGTTTTGACGATGGCGACCATGCAAACACATCAAAATGCACCCAGCTTTGGGCATTCTTGACGAATTTCTGCAGGAACAGGGCCGCGGTGATCGCCCCGCCGAGCGGATCGGTGCTGATATTGCCGCAATCGGCAACGTTGGAGGACAAGTTTTTGGCGTAGCCTTTCCAAAGCGGCATGCGCCAGACCGGATCAAGCTCAAGCGTTGAGGCTTCGGCCAGCTCGCGGGCCAAGGCTTCATCATCGGTGAAGAACGGCGCCACATCGGGCCCGAGGGCAACGCGTGCGGCGCCTGTCAGCGTGGCGAAATCCACCATCAATTCCGGCATGTCCTCATCGCCGTACGTGAGCGCGTCGGCAAGGATCAAGCGACCTTCAGCGTCTGTGTTACCGATCTCGACGGTCAGCCCTTCACGCGATGGGTAAACATCGCCTGGCCGGAAGGCGGGTGCTGAAATCGAGTTTTCAACGGCCGGGATCAACAGGCGCAAGCGGACATTGAGCTGTGCTTCCATGATCATGTTGGCCAAGGCAATTGTGTGTGCCGCGCCACCCATGTCTTTCTTCATGTTGCGCATGGAGCCGCCGGGTTTGATGTTCAGACCGCCGGTATCATAGGCAACGCCCTTGCCGACGAGGGTCAGTTTCGGCGCGCTGCGCTTTCCCCACCGGATATCGATCAGCCGAGGTGCATCGGCGGCTGCACGCCCGACGGCGTGAACAAGTGGAAAATTCTTGCGCAGCAGATCATCACCGCTGATCACTTTCACCGTGGCCTTATGGGCGCGCGCGACCGTGCGGGCCGCCGCTTCGATCGCCGCCGGGCCCATATCATTGGCCGGCGTGTTGACCAGATCGCGAACGCCATAGACCGCGCGGGCCTTGCGTAACACCGAGTCGAGGTTGGTCTCCTCTGGCGGCCGCAGTTTTACGCCTGAAGGCGTGCGGGATTTGTAAGCGCCGAACGCATAGCCGCCCAAAAGATAGCCAAGCAGCACCTGATCCATATCCAGCCCGTCCGGCTTGGTCTCAATATGCCAATGACCGGCGGGCAAATGCTTGGTCAAGCTTCCGGCCGCAAATGGATCGAGATCAGGGCCAAGGTTCAGCACCGCGCCAGCAACACGCTCACCAGACGCTTCGTCCGGCAAGAGGCTGACAAACGCGCCATCGAGCGATCGCCGCGATGCGCGGACCCAAGCCTTTGCCGCGTCGGGCAGTTCGGCCATTTCCGGTCCGGTGACATAGAGCGGCAAAGACCGCCGGTTCTTCTTGGCGGCGCCTAAAAGGTCTTCTGGCGACATGGCCGCTTCGCTCACTCGTTAACTCCGCGTTAGGGATGTTTGATTACGTATTATTAACCGACATTAACGCCCTAGTTTCGCGCGTTGTCGTTGACTTGTCGAGATGGGGATAGGGGAACGAACATGGCCAAAAGGCAATTCCGCTCAGTATTGACGTATCGAAGTGCTTTGCTGGGATTGGCCGTCAGCTGTGTTGCCCTTGCCGGTTGCGCCACCGACCCGACACGGACAGGCTCTATCAAGCCGGGCGCCAAGCCTGTTGAGCAAATGACCGCGTTGGAACTGGAACAGGCGCTTGGTTCCTATCAGCGTCTTTATGACCGCAACCCGAACGACAAAACGATTTCCATGGCCTTTGCCTCGGTGTTGCGGATGAATGGCCGGGATGATCAGGCGCTTGCGGTCATGCGCAAGGCGGCCATCACACATCCCAATGACCGCACTGTGCTTGCCGCTTATGGCAAGGCGCTTGCTGGCGCTGGCGAGTTTACCGCCGCGCTTGATGCTATCCAACGCGCGCAGGATCCGACCAGCCCGGATTGGCGTTTGATGTCGGCGGAAGGCGCGATCTATGATCAGACAGGACGCCCGCAACAGGCGCGCGAACGCTATCGCAAAGCCTTGCAATTGCGGCCGAATGAGCCTTCGGTCCTGTCGAACCTGGCGATGAGCCTGATCCTGGAAGGCAATTTGCAGGAAGCTGAACGTCATTTGCGCACCGCCGTGCAACAACCGGGCGCCGACAGCCGCGTGCGGCAAAATCTGGCGCTTGTCGTTGGCCTTCAGGGGCGGTTTGACGAAGCCAAGAGCATTGCGATGCGCGAATTGTCCCCAAGACAGGCTGCGGAAAACGTCGCTTATCTTGAGAATATGCTGTCGCACCAAAATGCCTGGGCCCTGATCAAGCAGG
>JBCCRB010000199.1:0-5746 GCA_039208465.1 Pseudomonadota bacterium | reverse complement strand
CCAAGGCTGTCTGATTGGATACACGCGGCCGGTAGGTGTCGCGGAAGACGGGCGTCAGCGATGCTTCTGCCAAAAGAGCGCCGACCTGCTCGGCCAATTGCCGGCCGGAAAGCATCGCTGACGCCCGTCTTCCGCGACACCTACCGGCCGCTTTTATACAATAAGAAACCCTTGGTGCGGCGGCTGGACCGTGCCGGCACCAGGCACCTGATCCTCGGCGGCGACGGATTTTATGCCATTACCATCGGCAACGACGCGCAAAGGCTCCAGATCGACCTGACGATTGCCGCCGGCGCCAACCTGCTGTCACCGGAGGAAGATGGCCAATTGCCCGACGGTACGCTGGTCGCCAGCGCGCTCCCGCTGATCGAGCTGATTGAACTGGCCTTCCAGACGTTCGTCGCCCCCGATGGTCGTCAAGCTCTGTCCTTTGGCGCTAATGGCGAACCGATGGATGATCTGACGATGTTAGGTCGGATACGCGATGGGCAGCTTGTCGACCTGCAAGACGATCGCGCCAATTAGGATCAGCGCCGATGCCATTCCAACCCGGTGAACGCAATCTGATAACGGACGTGGCTGGCGTCCAAATCGGGCATGCAACAAACAATTCGGTGAAAACCGGAGTTACCGCAATCCTTTTTGACGATCCCGTGGTCGCCAGCTGTCAGACATTAGGCGGCGCACCCGGCACCCGCGAAACCGACCTTCTGGAGCCGCAAAACACAGTTGAAACTGTTGATTCAATTGTCCTTTCGGGCGGCTCGGCATTTGGCTTGGCAGCGGCAGGCGGTGTGCAGGATTGGCTTGTCAAACAGGGGCGCGGCTTTGCCGTCGGCCCCTCCAGGGTCCCTATCGTTCCAGCCGCAATCCTGTTTGATCTTAGTAATGGCGGCGACAAGACCGACGCCGACAACGCGTTTTATCACCGGCTCGGTCTGGAAGCCGTTGAAAGTGCCAAACGCAACTGCCAAATGGGCAGCGTGGGTGCCGGCACCGGCGCGTTATCGGCTGATCTTAAAGGCGGCTTCGGGTCTGCGAGCACGGTGTTGCAGGACCATGACATCACCATCGGCGCCGCTGTCGCCGCAAACCCGCTGGGCACGACAACGATCGGCGGCACGCATCATTTTTGGGCCGCACCCTTTGAGCTGGGCGATGAATTTGGCGGGCATGCGCTGCCTGATCCCCTGCCCGCCAATGCCCAGGATCTGAGGATCAAACGCCGCGACAACAAGGCGGGCAACACAACGCTCGGCGTTATTGTGACCGATGCCGCGCTCACCAAAGCCCAATGCAAGCGGCTGGCCATCGCCGCCCATGACGGGTTCACCCGCGCCATTTGGCCCTCGCACACGCCCTTTGACGGCGACATTATCTTTGCCGCTTCGACAGGCGCCAAAGCCTTACCCGGCACAATTGAGGCCATGGTCGATCTGTGTGCGGCCGCAGGCGCGACCATGGCGCGCGCCATCGCCCGCGGCATTCATGCGGCCACGCCAAGTCCAGGGGACATTCTGCCCTGTTGGTCGACGCGGCGTTGACAGGAGCGTATCGCACGCCGCATCAGACTTGAAAAAACCGAGTAGTGCCGATGACAAGCCAACAGATAATCGCGCCATCAATCCTGGCCGCCGACTTTTCCAAACTCGGCCAAGAAGTCAGTGACGTCGTCAAAGCTGGCGCCGACTGGATCCATCTGGATGTGATGGACGGCCACTTTGTCCCCAACATCTCCTATGGTCCGGACGTGATCGCCAAACTACGACCGCACACGGATGCCACCTTTGACTGCCATCTGATGATCGCGCCGGTTGACCCCTATATCGGGGCCTTTGCCAACGCCGGATGCGATATCATCACCGTGCATGCCGAAGCCGGCCCTCACCTCCACCGTTCGCTGCAGGCGATTAATGCCCTTGGAAAAAAGGCCGGCGTTTCGCTCAATCCAGCAACCCCGGTCAGCGCCATCGCTCATGTGATTGATTTGGTCGACCTTATTTTGATCATGACCGTGAACCCGGGCTTTGGCGGTCAAAAATTCATCGCACCGATGCTGCCCAAAATCGCGCAAGCCAGCGCCCTGATCGGCGAACGCCCGATCGATCTGGAAGTCGATGGTGGTGTCACACCGCAGACAATTACCGGCTGCGCCAAGGCAGGTGCTAACGTTTTCGTAGCCGGTTCGGCGGTTTTCACGGGTAACTCACTGGATTCCTACGTTAAGAACATTGATGCTTTGAGGACATCAGCAACTTTAACCTGACCTAAGGGGATGGCTAAATGGCTTCAAAGACACCACGCACAAGACTATCGATCGCAATGCTTGCCGTTCTGGCAAGCGCCAGCATGTTGCAACCGGTTGCAGCGGGCGACACCGCAACGCTGAATATCCTTGGTTTCTCCGCGGATGGCGGAATTTTCGCATTCGAGGAATATGGCGTTCAAGACGGGTCCGGCTTTCCTTATGCCAACCGCTTTTACATTGATACGGCAAGCGACACATTCACCGGCGGCGCGCCCTTTCGAGTGCGGCTAGAAGATGAAATGGCCACGGTCGACGACGCGCGTGCGCAAGCCAAAAGCGCTGTTGAAGCGATCATAACCGACAGCATTTTGGCGGCAAACCGTGGCACAACGGCCGGCTTCAATCCCGTGTCTGAACTATCGGCCGATCCGTTCCGCATGGTCGTCAATCCGCGCCAAGTCGTCCCGCCGATTGATACGAAACTGGAAGTCCGGCTGGAGGAAAAGCAGTTTGCCGCAAGCGGATCATGCATGGGCATTGCCGATACGGTTGTTGGGTTTCGGCTTTTAAAGATTGCGACCGAACCGGGCGAGACGACACAGCTTTTGGCCGACGATCAGGCCGTACCGTCCAGTCGCAATTGCCCGCTTGGCTATTCAATCGGCGCGATCCAGACGTTCTTTCCGCAGGGCGGCGATCCGGTTTTCGCAACACTGCTCGCCATCGAGAGCTTTGGCTTCGAAGGACCCGATTTCCGCTGGATGGCCGTGACGGCGCCCATGAACCCGTAAAAGGCGCTGTTTTCGTGAAGCGGTGTCGGCTATGCAGCGCCGATGGTCCGCACGAACAATCTACCGCAGCGCCGAACGATGATCTCCCTGGCCGCCGCGACGCTCTGTGGGCTTCTATGGACCCATCTCTACCTGACCCTCTGGTTCGGCTGGCAATCCACAGCGCAAACATACGCCGTCAGCGGGTTTTATGCGGTCGGCCTCGCCGTCGGGCTCGCACTGACGTTTCTGGCGGATCATTGGCTGCTATGCAGGATCAGAAATCTGACCATCCGGCGCGTTGTATGGATTGCGCTTGCCTTCTTGCTCGTCGCGCTGATCACTGCCGCGCTGTTGGCTGCGCAGTACCGGCTCTATTTTTCCCAATGGCACGAACCTTTTCTGTCACGCGACTGGGTTCTTCAACAGGTCTTCACCGCAATTGGAGCGATCGCTCAATATGCTATTTTCGGCATTCATTATCATGGCCCGGGCGCATTGCTCATCATCCTCGTCACTTGCTGGTGGGCAACCCGAACGAAGCATTGAGCCACAAAGCGCGATCGGTTATCCGACATCGGAATTGAAGACGGTGCCATGATCCCACGCTACTCCCGCAAAGAAATGACGGACATCTGGTCCGCCGAAACCAAATTCCGCATCTGGTTTGAGATTGAAGCGCACGCCTGCGATGCGTTGGCCGAACTCGGCGTCATACCCAAAGAGGCAGCGCAGACGATTTGGGAAAAGGCAGGCAACGCCACTTTCGACGTTGCGCGTATCGATGAAATCGAGCGCGAAACGAAACATGATGTCATCGCCTTCCTGACCCATCTGGCTGAGATTGTCGGCCCGGACGCGCGCTTTGTGCATCAGGGCATGACCTCTTCGGACGTGCTCGACACCTGTTTCAACGTGCAACTCACCCGCGCCACGGACCTGCTGCTTGCCGACATGGACGCATTGCTGGCCGCATTGAAGAGCCGCGCGATGGAACACCGCGACACCGTCACCATTGGGCGTAGCCATGGCATCCATGCCGAACCGACCACATTCGGTGTCAAACTCGCGCAGGCTTTTGCGGAGTTCGACCGGTGCAAAAGCCGGCTGTTGGCCGCGCGCGCCGAAATTGCCACCTGCGCTATATCCGGCGCTGTCGGCACCTTCGCCAATATTGATCCTTACGTGGAAGAACATGTCGCCAAGGCGATGGGCCTGACGGCCGAGCCTGTCTCGACACAAATCATCCCACGTGACCGCCACGCCATGTATTTTGCCACCTTGGCCGTTGTTGCCTCGTCCATCGAACGGTTGGCAACGGAAATACGCCATTTGCAGCGCACCGAAGTGCTGGAAGCCGAGGAGTATTTTTCGCCGGGCCAAAAGGGATCATCGGCCATGCCGCACAAGCGCAATCCGGTGCTGACCGAAAATCTGACCGGTTTGGCAAGGATGGTGCGCGCCTACGCCGTGCCTGCGATGGAAAATGTAGCGCTTTGGCATGAACGCGATATTTCGCATTCCTCGGTGGAACGGATGATCGGGCCCGACGCGACGGTCACCCTCGATTTCGCGCTGGCGCGCCTGACCGGCGTGGTTGATAAGCTACTCGTCTATCCTGAGCGCATGGCCGCCAACATGAACGGGCTTGGCGGCCTGATCCACTCACAACGTATTCTTCTGGCCCTGACGCAAGCCGGATCCAGCCGCGAAGACGCCTACCGCCTGGTCCAGCGCAACGCGATGAAGGTCTGGGACAGCTATCAGATGTCCGGCACCGCGCAGCGCGATTTCCTGGCATTGCTGCTGGCAGATGAAGAGGTGACGGCGTTTTTGTCAGAAGATGAAATCCGCGCCCGCTTTGATCTCGACTACCACACCAAGCATGTTGATTTCATTTTCAAGCGGGTGTTTGGCGACGACGATTAAGCCGCCCAAGGTCGACACGGGAACTGTTACCGGGTCTCGCACAGATTGGGCCGGCCTTCATCGATCCATTGTTGAAAAGGCAAAGACCGGCTGCCGACGTTTGGCCGGCGTGTTCCTTGCGAATCAAAGACTTCAGAGGCGCCGGTCAAAAGATTGATGTCACAACGCGTTTCGCTGTTTTCCACCAGCGTGTCGCGCTCCTGATAGGTGTAGCCAGCCATCAGGACAGTGTTTTCCCGCCAAACCAGCGTTACGGTCTCTGACCAACGATTACGCCCGATCGCATCATTGCCGCTGCGCAGTTGAAGCGAACCGGCCTGCGTAAAGGCAACGGACGGTCGGTTGCCGTAAATGTCACCGACACCGCCCCAGGCAGCATTGTCGAAGCGGGCAATTTCTCCAAGTGAACCACCGCGACCAGCGGCGTCCGCCAGAATGATCAGCGTATAGTCGGCATCACTGGCTTCAGGCGGCTCAACGAGCAGCGCCAGATCGTCACCATAGCCGCCCGTGAACCGCCCCATCGCTGACGCGGCAACCCGATCCAGCCCATCTAAGGTTGCAGCAAGCGCTAAAGGTGCAACCAGCCAAGAAACCACCAGCAAACCGGCCAATCTGACAGCATGTTGATTGTGCATCGTTTCGCTCCCGCCACTCAAGCGCTTGACTTTGTTGCGTTTCTTGCCGACATAGGCGCCAGCGAGGGACACTATCCATGAAAAAGACTTACGAAAAACCGGCGATTGTAAAGCGCGAAGTCATGCAAAGCATCACGGCTGAGCCGGTGCGCGTCAAGCTG
>JBCCRB010000198.1:0-5756 GCA_039208465.1 Pseudomonadota bacterium | reverse complement strand
CAACCGATCTCAGCAGGATAGTTTCCTGCCGGTGATGGAAGACGGGACCATTGTGCTGATCGGTGCGACCACCGAAAACCCGTCCTTTGAATTGAACGCCGCTCTTTTGTCGCGCGCCCGGGTTCTCACGCTGAAAAGGCATAGTGAGACAAGCCTGGAAGCGTTGTTGCAAAGGGCCGAGGCCATGGTTGGCGCCGATTTGCCACTGACCGACGAAGCGCGGACGATGCTGCTGTCGATGGCAGATGGGGATGGCCGGGCTATTTTGACCTATGCCGAAGAGCTGTTGCGCAGCGCCGGCGGCACTCATTTGGGCGAACAGGAGTTACGCGCGTTTCTACAGCGAAGAGCGGCAATTTATGACAAGGGGCAGGACGGCCATTACAATCTGATCTCCGCATTGCACAAATCAGTGCGCGGTTCTGATCCGGATGCGGCGCTTTACTATCTTTGCCGTATGTTCGATGCCGGTGAAGACCCGCTTTACATCGGACGGCGTTTGGTGCGCATGGCCGTGGAGGATATCGGCATGGCGGACCCTGCCGCGCTCACCGTCACGCTGGCTGCCAAGGATGCCTATGATTATTTGGGATCGCCGGAAGGCGAGTTAGCTTTAGCCGAAGCGTGTGTTTATGTGGCGACCGCGCCGAAATCGAACGCCGTCTACACAGCCTACAAGGCAGCCATGGTCAGCGCCAAACAAAATGGGTCGCTAATGCCGCCCAAGCATATACTCAATGCGCCGACCAAGCTGATGGGCGCGCAGGGGTATGGCGAGGGTTATCTCTACGATCATGACCAGGAAGGTGCATTTTCCGGACAGGACTATTTCCCCGAGGAAATGGCACGCGAGCGCTATTATCAGCCTGTGGAACGTGGCTTTGAACGTGAAATTACGAAACGAATGGAGTATTGGCAGCGGTTACGCGCCAAGCGTTCAGGTGGTGACCCTGACGCGAATTGAAGCTAGGATTTCAAGATGAAGCGAACAACGAAGAAGAACATCAAGCGTTTTGCCATTGCGGTGCCGGTGCTCGCCATTGCGCTGTACCTTATCCCGTGGGTGACCCTGTTTTTCCTGATTTGCGGGCTGATCGATATCGGGCGCAACAAGGGCAAGACGGGACTGATGTATCGCCGCTATTTCATGGGTAACGGCATTCCGACATGGTTGTTGTCGCCGTTCAATCTGGCTGTTGATTTGATCACCAAACGCAACCCGGGCGTCGCCACGCTTGACGATTTTCCAGATGAGTACCGAGCCGAGATTGAGAGCGTTCTCGACACATTCAAAAACCGGCAGGATGAGATTATCGCCGATATAGACAAGTCATTCGATCAAGGCCGCCGAGGCATGTATGTTTATCGCTGGTTCGGCAAGAAACAGATTGAAAACATCGAGGCGTTCAATGGCGATTTCAAATTTGTGAAAACGATCGCGGTTTCAGTTTTTTCGGGCAAGGCATCGACAAGCTGGCATTATGGCCCGTTGCGTTTGAGCTATCGCGTTTTGCTCAACCTGACGCCGACGGAGTCCGATGAGATCTTTATTGAGTGCAATGGCAAAAAGCACTTCTGGCATGAAAATCCACTGTACATCTTCGATGACACGCTGTTTCACCGTTCCATCAACAATCATGATGCGCGGCGCTATTGCGTCTTCATGGATGTCGCGCGGCCGTCGGCCTTTCCCGGTCTGATTGATCGGTTGCTCGATTTGGTTTCTGCATTGGCTGATCGCGTCAAATCAATGTTCTATAAAAATTGGCGCATGATCGGTACGGCCGGCAAGGCTTGAGGGGCTAGTTCCTCCGATTGATGCGGGTCAACACCTGGCCGCACCAAAGAGCGTAGACTGGCCTCCTTTGTGATAGGGAGGCCAAAATGAACGTCCTGATTGTTTATGCGACGATTGAAGGGCAAACGCGCAAGATCGTCGACAGGCTGGCAGCGCATCTGAAGACCAATGGCCATAAGGTTGAGACGATCGACGCGGCGTCAGCGCCAGAAAAGCTATCAATTGATGCAATCGACGCCGTTGTGTGTGCTGGGTCGGTGCATATGGGGCATTTTCCGTTGCCCATGCGGTCGTTCATCAAAGATCACCATATGCAGTTGATGGCGCGACCCGGTCTTTTTGTGACCGTATCACTGACGGCCCTGGAAGAAGATGAAGCCGAGCGGGCGGCTCTTGATGAGTTGGTCGCCGATTTCTCAAAGGAAAGCGGTTGGTGGCCGGTCGGTGTGCATCACGCGGCGGGTGCGTTGCGGTACACGCAGTATGATTATTTTCGCAAATGGATGCTCAAGCGGATCGCTGCCAAGAAGGGCTCAGAAACCGATACGTCGCGCGATCATGAGTTTACCGACTGGGACGCGCTTTTTGAGAGCGTTGATCAATTCCTGCGCGATGTACCGGAGCTGGCCGGAAAAATCTAAACGCGGATTTGGGGTTTTGTCCGTACACCCCATGGCTTAAACCGCTGCCATGAACAGTCTCTTGCTTATCGCTCTTGGGGGCGCCGGCGGCGCTGTCAGCCGTCATCTTGTTGGCGGTTGGGCGCTTCGCATATTTGGGCCCAATTTCCCGTCCGGGACGCTCATCGTCAATGTTGTTGGCTCGTTTGCGATGGGGCTCTTGATTGCCTGGCTTGCCAAACGGTCGGCTGGTGACGAACCCTTGCGGCTGTTGCTTGCCACTGGTTTTCTAGGCGGCTTTACGACCTTCTCTGCATTTTCCCTTGATGTGGCCGTTCTCTATGAGCGGGGCGCGTTTACGGAAGCTGCAATCTATGTCGCTGCGAGTGTTTTGCTGTCGATTGCTGCGGTTTTCGTAGGTCTTGCCACGATGCGGTCTGTGCTGGGATAAACATGGCGTTTGTTGGCGAAAAATCCGTTCAGGCCGATGAAAATGGCATGCGGTTGGACCGATGGTTCAAGACGCACTATCCGGGCGTTGGGTTTGGCGCGCTGCAAAAGCTGTTGCGGTCCGGCCAGGTGCGCATCGATGGCAAGCGGGCAAAGTCCGATACAAGGATCGCAACGGGTAACAAGATCCGTATTCCGCCGCAGCTTTCATCCGACAGTGCGACGCCCGACAAGCCGGTCAGCCCGCTAAAGCTTCGTGGCGACGGTGATGCGCTCAAGCAGATGACGCTTTATGAGGACGCGACCGTACTGGTATTCAACAAGCCGCATGGTTTGGCAGTGCAGGGAGGCTCAGGTGTTGCGCGTCATGTTGATGGCATGCTGGAGGCACTGCGGAACAAGAAGGGCGAAAAGCCCCGGCTGGTGCATCGGCTCGATCGTGACACGTCGGGCGTTCTGGTGGTGGCAAAGACCCGCAGCGCAGCGCAGGCGCTGACCGAAGCGTTTCGCAAACGCGACACCGAGAAGATCTATTGGGCTTTGGTAAAGGGGTCACCGCGCAAGCCGGAAGGGCGTATCTCCACCTGGTTGGTCAAGGAGCAGACACCCGATGGTGACCGCATGCGGATTGCCGACCATGGCGAGCGTTCGGCTGATCATGCCGTTTCACATTACCGCGTGATCGAAAGTGCCGGGCAGCGGCTAACCTGGCTGGAGTTACAGCCGGAGACCGGCCGTACCCATCAGTTGCGGGTGCATTGCCTGCATATGAAAACGCCGATCCTGGGCGATCCGAAATATTTTGAGGATGATCCGAACTGGGAGTTTCCGGGCGGCATGCAGAAGAAGCTGCATCTGCATGCCCGGCGGCTTCGCATTCCGCACCCTAAAGGCGGGGTCATCAATGTGACGGCACCCTTATCGCCGCACATGGTGCAGTCCTGGAACCTTCTCGGGCTTGATGAACAGGATGGCGCGGTTGACGAATGAGTTGCCGCCCCTGGCCCTATCGATCCGTCAGCCATGGGCCTGGGCGATCATCCACGGCGGCAAGATCATCGAGAACCGATCGCTTGGCGCAATCAAAGCCGGCAATATGGATGTGCGCCGGATCTGCATTCATGCGGCGTCGGCCATGCGGCGCAATGAGTATGAATGGGGGGTGTGGCGGCTGGCGCGCCACGGCGTGCAATGCCCGCGACCTGATACGCTGACTTATGGCGGCATTATCGGCACTGTCGATGTCGTGGACATCGTCACCGAGAGCGATAGCGAATGGTTTGGCGGGGAGGCGGGGCTCGTGCTTGAGAAGCCAGCGGCGATTGCGCCTATTCCGGCCAAGGGTGCGCTCGGTTATTTCACCTGGCAACGGGCCGAGGCTTTTGCGCCGCTTTCTTCCTGGATGCGAAGCTGGGACCAGCCTAATGGCGATGACGCGACGCTCAGCCTTTTCGGGGACGAACCCTCGTTTCGCGAACCGCCGGCTAAACCTTTCAAGAAGTCGAAGCCGGACGGTTAGAGGACGTTCTGTAGATCACGCAACAGTTGGCGCCGTTCGCGATCGTTTTCTGCCGTGTTCAAGCGCTGTGTGAGGGCGACAATGAAGGCGGCATAATCATTGTTCCAATCGGTCAGCAATTCATCGGCCGGTATGCGCTCCGCCATTTTGCCCCTGGAGCGGACGCGGCCTTTGGTTTCTGCGGTTGCAGCGACGAGATCAAAGCTCTCATCAAATTGCGGCATGAAAATCATATCGGCGTCCATGCCGCGTTCAGCGAGCATGCGGGTAAGCTCTTCGCGCGCATCATCATCGCCATGGTTGAGAAAGAGGCCGCCGGCGATGGGCGCGCGTTCCAGCACCCAATCAATCAGTTCGCCCTGATCGGCATGGGCCGAATAATTGCCCAACCGCCTGATGTCGGCTTTGACCACATATTCCTTACCGTGAATGCGGACCATGTCGGCGCCACTGGTGATGATGTGGCCGAGCGTGCCAGGCGCCTGGTAGCCGACGAACAGGATCGTGCAATTGTGTTTCCAGATGTTGTTTTTGATGTGGTGTTTGATCCGGCCGGCATCGGCCATGCCGGAGGCCGAGATAATGATCGCACCGCCATTGATCCGGTTGATCGCCTTGGACTCGTCCACGCTTTCAACAAGCCGGAACTGTTCGTCGCGGAACAGTTTTGAATTGTCGATAGCCACGTCATCGAGCGTGTGGGCGTGCTTGATAAAGACGTCGGTGACGTTTTTGGCGAGCGGTGAATCGAGGAAAACGGTCGCTTGCGGCAATTCTCCCTGGGCCAGCAGAACGCCAATATCGTGCAGCAGTTCCTGGCTGCGTTCCACGGCAAAGGCGGGAATGACAACGTTGCCGCCTGCAGACAGGCCGCGGACCAGTTCCTTGCGCAGCATGTCACGGCGTTTTTCCAGCGTGTAATCATCGCGGTCGCGGTCGCCATAGGTGGATTCGCACACGATATAGTCAAAGCCGGTTTCACCGCCTGGTTCGGGGTGAAAAACCTTTTCTTCCGGGCCGATGTCACCGGAAAAGAGGACGCGCATCATGTTGCCGCTTTCACTGTCCTCAAATTTAACCTCGGCCGACGCCGAGCCGAGAATGTGGCCGGCATTCCAGTAGCGCACATGGACGCCCGGTGATGGCTCAAACCAGATGTCGTAACCCTCGATAGGCTTCAGCAGTTCCAGCACCCGCTTGGCGTCTGCATCGGTGTAGAGTGGTTCGACTGGCTCCAGACCCTTTCGCTGACGTTTGCGGTTGTCGCGCATATTGTTGGACATTTGGATTTTGGCTGAATCCTTCATCATGAAGGTGAGCAGATCGCATGTCGGTTCGGTGGCAAAGATCGGCTTGTCGAAACCGAGTT
>JBCCRB010000197.1:0-5777 GCA_039208465.1 Pseudomonadota bacterium | reverse complement strand
TGGGGAGACCTTCGGCGAGCTTGGATTTATGGGCAATATTCAGGCCTTCGTGATGGGCCATGTTCAAATGCTTGGGCCCGGCATGGTTTTGTTGATGGTCCGTTATGCCTTCATGCCTGGCCCGGCACTGCCACTGGCACGCACCGGCGTTTTCGTGATGCTTGCCTCCACCCTTTGCTTTGCGCTCCTGACCTACAGCAACACGATCCGGATCTACTGGAACATGGTGGCCTTTGCGGCGGTGATGCCGGCGGTTGCCATGCTCCTGCGGTTTCGCGTGGAATTGCTTGTACATGCTTGCTACGGCCTGACGGTTGGCGTCTGGTATCTTTTGCTTTACGGCCTTTATCCGATAAACGCTGCCAGCGAGGTTGCGGTGCGTGATGTCGATATCCAATATGGCATGCGTGAGATCGGTGCGCGGATGACGCATCTTGAAGAGCGTTATCAACCCGATGTGTTGATGACGAGTGATTATCGCACGGCGGGCATGCTGGGCTTTACGCTTGATCGTCCTGACCTCTTGAAAGCCGGACCGCGCAATGACCAGTTTGACTTCTGGTTCGATGCGGCTGCCATGAAGGGCAAAAGCGCGCTGGTGCTTGTCGATGAGGCGCTGCCCGAAACCGATCTGATTGTTGACCGGTTTGAGACTGTCGAAACGGTGCATCGGTTTACGATCAACCGGTATGGCCATGACATCCATAGCTGGCGGATCGTTTATGCCCAGAACCATTGCGGCTGCGGCACGCACTAGCCAACAGCGCTCAGCTTAAATGGCAATGCGTTTCGGTTTCCCATCCTCGCCGATATGCACCATGGTGATGCGGGCAAAGGTGACGCGCTCGCGCTCTTCGCTCAGATAACGCTGCGCCCAGGCTTCCACATAGAGGATCATCGACGTGCGCCCGACACGTTCGACGGAGGTGTAGACCGACAGTGTATCGCCAACCTTGACGGGGCTTGCAAAGCTCATCTCGTTGACGGCGGCGGTGACGATGCGCCCGCCAGCGCGTTCGGCGCCTGCGATGCCGCAGGCCAAATCCATCTGCGCCATCACCCAGCCGCCGAAAATGTCGCCGGCTGCGTTTGTGTCTGCGGGCATTGCCAGCGTGCGCAAGGTCAGTTCGCCGATCGGCGCGTTGGTGTCCGCGTTGCTCATACCCCACGCATTGCTCAGATGGTTTTGAACGTCAATGCGTGTCGTTTTTCGGCATTCCGGTTTTTGGCGCGATGCCTAAGCATGGCGCGATCATTTTTGCCCAGATGCAGGTGCACACGCCCATGCCGACCTCGATCAAAGCTGCCGTGTGCCGCCAGTTTGGCGCGCCGCTGACCATCGAAACCGTGACGCTGGCAGAGCCGGGGCCCGGCGAATTGCAGATCCGGATGAAGGTGTGCGGTGTCTGCCATTCAGACATTACGTTTGCGGAGGGCGGTTGGGGCGGCGATCTGCCGATGGTGCTCGGGCATGAAGCGGCTGGCGTGGTTGAAGCGGTCGGGCCGGGCGTTGAGGATTATGCGCCGGGTGACCGCGTTATCGCTACCCTGGTGCGTGCCTGCCATGCCTGCCGTTATTGCGACCGGGAGCAGGAGTTTTTGTGCGAAGCGGTGTTTCCGCTCGATGAAACAACGCCGTTGCGCGACGCGGCGGGAAAGCCGCTGACCCATGCGATGCGTACCGGTGCTTTTGCCGAGGCCATTGTTGTTGAGAAAAGCCAGGTGAGCCCGTTGCCCGCCGATGTTTCGTTCGAGATCGGCAGTCTGATTGCTTGCGGGGTTTTGACGGGCTATGGCGCGGTCACGAACACGGCGAAGATGCAGGCAGGCAGCCATGCTGTCATTGTTGGGTGCGGCGGTGTTGGCCTGAACAGCGTGCAGGCGGCCCGCAATGTGGGCGCTGCCACAATCACGGCGATTGATCTGGATGATGAGAAGCTAGCCACCGCGCAGACCTATGGCGCGACGCATATCGTCAATCCGGGGCGTGATGATGTTGCCGGTGCCGTGCATGCGGCGACCGGTGGACATTGGGCCGATTATGTTTTTGTGACAGTCGGGGCAGGGCCGGTGATCGAAAGGGCCGCTGATTATCTTGGCCGCGGGGGTATGGTCGTGATTGTCGGCATGCCGCATGCCGATGTGATGACGGCGTTCAATCCGGCCAGTTTTGCCGGTTGGTCACAGCGGATCATCGGATCAAAAATGGGCTCCGCCAAGATCGCACGGGACATACCAGCCCTGCTGGCCGGGTATCTGGATGGATCACTGATGCTCGATGACATGATCTCGGGCCGGTTTCGGCTTGATCAGATCAATGAAGCGTTTGCGTCAACCAAGTCCGGAAAAGCGCTGCGCAATGTGATCATTTTCGATTAGGCTTGGCGCATGAAGATCGTCGCAGTCGACACAATTGTAACCGGAACACCGGCGGGTACGCCCGGTGGCCGCTACTTCATCTTTGTGAAACTGGAGAGCGCAGATGGGATCATCGGCTGGGGCGAGGCCTATGGCGCAACCTTCGGCCCGCATGTGATGGCCAAGATGATCGAGGATGTCGCCGAGCGTCATCTGATCGGGCATGATCCGCGCGATGTGGAGGCGTTTTTCCGGCGCTGTTATTCCTCCGGTTTCACGCAGCGGCCTGACGTCTCGATGATGGGCTGTTTTTCGGCCCTGGAGATGGCGTGTTGGGATATTGTCGGCAAAGCGCTTGATGTGCCGGTGCACAAACTTCTGGGTGGCGCTGTGCACGAGCGGCTGCGCTCCTATACCTACCTCTACCCGGCAGAAGGACCGATCTATCCGGCCGAAACATCGGGTCCGACCGTCTATGATGATCCCGATCTGGCCGCCGAAAACGCCGTTTTGTGGGTCGAAAAGGGGTTTACCGCGATCAAGTTTGATCCGGCCGGGCCGTATACGATCCATGATCCACATCAGCCGCTTTTGACCGATATCGAGCGGTCTGCGGCGATGGTCAATGCCGTGCGGGCGGCTGTGGGCACGCGCGCGGACATTTTGTTCGGGACGCATGGCCAGTTCATGCCCTCGGGCGCGGCGCGTATGGCCAAGGCGATCGAAGCCTATGATCCCTTATGGTTTGAGGAGCCGTGCCCGCCCGACATGCCCGAAGCGATGGCCATTTTTGCCGCCAAGACGTCCATCCCCGTGGCGACCGGCGAACGGCTGACCACGAAATATGAATTCCAACGGGTTCTGGCTTTAGGGGCGGCGCAGATCATCCAACCTAATCTTGGCCGTGCCGGTGGTCTGCTCGAAGGCAAGAAGATCGCCGCGCTTGCCGAGGTTTATCATGCTGGTGTTGCGCCGCATTGCTATTGCGGGCCGATCGTTGCTGCGGCGAACATCCAATTGGCGGCAACGCTGCCGAATTTCGTTATCCTGGAAGCGATCAAGGATTGGGGTGGCTTTCACGCTGAACTGCTTGATGAACCGTTGCACTTGTCGGACGGATACACGGCTGTGCCTAAGGGGCCCGGTTTGGGCGTTACGCTCAATGAGGCAGTGG
Source organism: Pseudomonadota bacterium (assembly GCA_039208465.1). Classification (GTDB taxonomy): domain Bacteria; phylum Pseudomonadota; class Alphaproteobacteria; order Rhizobiales; family Rhizobiaceae; genus JBCBDX01. The sequence goes on along the minus strand of JBCCRB010000197.1, from coordinate 2,245 downwards.
CGCGCGCCCATTCTTATGCCGGATCGGATCTACATCTGACCATGGATGATAACCCGGTGACGCCGTGATGGGGTGACGCTGCTAGTCGGTTTTTGTGATTGATGTCAGCACAGTCGTGCCGTCCTCGAAGGTAACGTAAACGCGGTCGCCCGGTTGCAGGTGTGTGATGCGTTGACCGGGCGCAATTTCCCATTTTGACCCGTCTTCGAGCGTCACCGAGCCGGTCGCCTGGTCGATGCTCGCAATGGTGCTGTAGCCCTCGCCGGCAAGCGCGGTAAGCATGGGGCCTATTACCGATGCGCCAATCAGAAGACTGCTTATAACGGGTCTCATGATTCTCGATCCTGACGCTGTGATTGTGAACTTCAAATCAAGTCATAATAAACGGGCGTTACACAATGCGTTTCATGCGCCCATCACGCGGATAGCAACCGGTTTCTCGCATTGATTGCATCCTGGCTCGCGTTTTTACGTCCGTTTAAGCTCATTGAAGCAAACTGTTGCTTCGTCAGGGAGGGCGTTTTGCGTCATCTGCTCAAGCTTGGGGTTGCTTTTGTGTTGGCTGCCGCGCTGCTCGCGGCGATTGGCATGACGTATCGCCAGGCGATGTATCAGGCGCATTTATCAGCCGTGGCGCGGTCAGCGGAGGCCGCGGTTCAATTGTTCGACAATGCCGTTGCCGAAGCCTTGTCGGTTGTCGATCTGGTCCGTGCGCGCGGCCATGACAATTGTTCGCCAGCGTCGCTGAAATCGCTCGATGAACTTGTTTTTCTCTCTCCAGCGCTCAAAGCCATCGTTATCTCAAGCGATGGTGCGGCTTGTGCGTCGACCGATTACAGCAGTGCCCTGGTGCTTTCTGATCTCAGTGCGGAAAATGGCGAGATGCGCGCCGACAGCGCGATCAAGTTTCACCGTGTTCCTGGCGCGTTTCCGGGGATCGGTGTTTCACGTTCTGACGCTGGGACAGGGGCGGCCATTGTAGGCCTCGTTAATGCAAGCGCCTATGTTGCGGTGACGATCGAGCCGGGGCTTGTGCAAGAGGCCGATGCCGCCTTCATGCTCGACAGCGGTGTGCCGATTGTCACAACGCCCAATTTTGACCAAACCGAAAACGATGTGCCGCAGCGCAGCTTTCAGGTCGCCTCTGACCTTTATCCTTTCTATTTCATCGTTCGCGTGCCCGAACGCGCACTTGCGCCGGACTATTTCCCCTTCGGATACTGGATGCCGATCCTGGTCGGCCTGCTGGGCTTGCTGGCAAGCTGGCACCTGACGGTCCGCTATCTGATTGTGGATCGGCCGCAGGATGCGATCGCGCGCGCCATCAACAAGGGTGAGATCAAGCCCTATTTCCAGCCGATCGTGGACCTTTCCACCGGGCGTATCGAGTGTTTTGAAGTGCTGTCGCGATGGGTGAAACCCGATGGCCATGTGGTCGGGCCTTCCGAGTTTATCGCGGAAGTTGAGCGCTACAGCCTGTCGCCGCTGCTGATCCGGTCGCTGGTGCAGCAGACCGGTCAGGCGATGCGGTTTTTGATCGACAAGCATCCAAAGCTGGATTTTGCGTTCAATGTCGCGCCCGATACGTTTGTGCAGCCTCATTTTGCGCAGGGATTGTTGGAGGCGTTGCAGACCGCGGACCTTGATGCACAGCGGGTCATCATTGAAGTGACCGAACGGCAGGAAATGCCCGATGTTTCGCAGGGACGATGCGCCACGGCACAGCTTCAGGAGTTGGGCATCCGCGTCTCCATCGATGATGTGGGAACCGGGCATAATGGCTTGTCCATCATCTCCGCCATGGCGCCCAACGAGATCAAGATCGACAAATATTTTGTTGATGGTTTGCCCAACAATCCGCGTTCCCTGTCGATGATGCAGATGCTGGTGCGCACCGCGCATGGTTTAGGCATGAAAACGGTCGCAGAGGGCGTAGAAAATGGTGAGCAAGTCGATGCGCTGATCCTGCTCAATGTGGATTATGTGCAGGGCTATCATTTGTCGCGGCCGCTGCCGCCGAAAGCCGCGATCGCCCTGTTCCTGAAGCAGCAGGAGCATTTGGACAGCGCCGCCGCGTATAATGCGTTGACCGAAACGGTTGCCAGTGAGCCCGGCGGTGAGGTGCCACATTTGGGCGCACATGCGGCGTAAAGCACGCCCGCGCCCTTAAAGTTTCGTCGACAAACCCCATATCGACAGAACGAATTAATTCAGCTTGTGTTGACCCATGATCAGAACGGCACGA
>JBCCRB010000196.1:0-5790 GCA_039208465.1 Pseudomonadota bacterium | reverse complement strand
GTGACATTGGCTGCATGGTCAATGGTGCCGGCCTTGCTATGGCGACGATGGACATCATCAAACTTTATGGTTCCGAGCCTGCCAACTTTCTCGATGTTGGTGGCGGCGCGTCGAAAGAAAAGGTCACCGCAGCTTTCAAGATCATCACCGCCGACCCGAACGTCAAAGGCATTCTCGTCAACATTTTTGGTGGGATCATGCGCTGCGATGTGATCGCCGAAGGTGTGGTTGCCGCGGTCAAGGAAGTTGGCCTGAAGGTGCCGCTTGTTGTGCGTCTTGAGGGCACCAATGTCGATCTCGGCAAGGAGATCATCAACAATTCCGGCCTCGACGTGATTGCGGCTGACGATCTGGACGATGCGGCGCAGAAAATCGTTGCCGCGGTGAAGGGGAACTGAGTTTCATGTCCATTCTCATCAACAAAGACACCAAAGTCATCGTTCAAGGCCTTACCGGCAAGACGGGGACATTTCACACCGAGCAAGCGCTTGCCTATTTTGGCACACAAATGGTCGGCGGCATCCATCCGAAAAAGGGCGGTGAAACCTGGACGGCGGGCGAAGGCGCCGGCGAGATGGCCGGTACTGAGTTGCCGATTTTTGCCAGTGTGGAAGAAGCCAAAAAGGCGACCAAGGCCAATGCGTCCGTGATCTATGTGCCACCAGCCGGTGCCGGTGCTGCAATCGAGGAAGCGATCGATGCGAAAATCCCGCTGATCATCTGCATCACCGAGGGTATCCCGGTCATGGATATGGTCTCGGTCAAGGCGAAGCTGGATAAATCAAAGTCGCGGCTGATCGGGCCGAATTGTCCCGGCGTCCTGACCCCTGAAGAGTGCAAGATCGGCATCATGCCGGGCCGTATCTTCAAAAAGGGTTCGGTGGGTATTCTGAGCCGGTCCGGCACGCTGACCTATGAGGCCGTGTTCCAGACGACCAATGAAGGACTGGGCCAGTCGACGGCTGTCGGCATTGGCGGGGACCCGGTCAAGGGTACTGAGTTCATCGACATGTTGGATCTGTTCCTTGATGACGACGAGACCGAGAGCATCATCATGATCGGTGAAATTGGTGGCTCGGCGGAAGAAGAGGCCTGTGCCTGGCTCAAAGAACAGGCCGCCAAGGGCCGAAGCAAGCCGATGGTTGGTTTCATCGCGGGTCGCACGGCACCGCCCGGGCGAACCATGGGTCACGCCGGTGCGGTGATTTCCGGCGGCAAAGGCGGTGCGGAAGACAAGATCGCCGCGATGGAAGATGCGGGCATCCGTGTCTCGCCGTCGCCGGCGCAGCTTGGCAAAACACTGGTCGATGTCCTCAAGGGCTAGGCCTGAATTTCGGCGCGCTTTGGCGCGCTCTTGCTCGCCCCGCAAGGGGCGGGTTGGTCCTCGGACCGGCAGAGCAAACCTCTGCAAAACGGGCCCTTCAGGCCCCTAGGGAGAAACGCATACATGGCACGCAAAGACCAGCAAAACGACATTATGGCGGAAACTTCGTTCCTCTATGGAGGCAACGCCGTCTACATCGAACAAATGCATGCTAAATGGCTGGATGATCCCAGGTCAGTGTCAGAAGACTGGCAGAATTTTTTCGCCGATGTGCAGGATGAAGTTGACAGCGTGCGCAAACAGGCGGACGGCCCGTCTTGGGAAAAGCCGAACTGGCCGATTGACCATAATGGCGAACTGACATCCGCGCTGGACGGCAATTGGGGCGAAGTTGAAGCCCACATGTCGGCCAAGATCGCGGAGAAAGAAGAACGCCGCGCGGTTGGCCCTGGCCTTTCTGAAGTTGAAGTGGCCAATGCGGCGCGCGATTCCGTACGCGCGATTATGATGATCCGTGCCTATCGGATGCGCGGGCATCTCCATGCCAATCTCGATCCGCTGGGTCTTGCCTCCAAGCAGGAAGACTACAACGAGCTGCATCCGTCGACCTATGGATTCATGGAAGGTGACATGGATCGCCGGATCTTCATCGATCACGTGCTTGGGCTTGAATATGCGACGCCGCGCGAGATCGTTGATATCTGTAAGCGGACCTATTGCGGCACGATGGCCGTGGAGTTCATGCACATCTCCAACCCGGAGGAAAAGGCATGGCTGCAGGAGCGTATCGAAGGGCCTGACAAGGGCGTCGCCTTTACCGAAAACGGCAAGAAGGCGATCCTGGCCAAGCTGATTGAAGCGGAAGGCTTCGAGCAGTTTTTGGATGTGAAATACAAGGGCACCAAGCGTTTTGGTCTTGATGGCGGCGAAGCGCTGATCCCGGCGCTTGAACAGATCATCAAGCGTGGCGGCCAGATGGGGCTGAAGGATGTTGTTTTGGGCATGGCACACCGCGGCCGCCTGAATGTTTTGACCCAGGTGATGGCAAAGCCGCATCGCGCGCTGTTTCACGAGTTTCGTGGCGGCTCGTTCAAACCCGATGATGTGGAAGGGTCAGGTGATGTGAAGTATCACCTTGGGGCTTCGTCTGACCGCGAGTTTGATGACAATAAGGTCCATCTGTCACTCACCGCGAACCCATCCCACCTTGAAATTGTGAACCCGGTTGTGCTCGGCAAGGCCCGTGCGAAACAGGACCAGCATGCCGGTGGTCCGTTCCGCAAGGAGATCGTGCCGCTGACCGAGCGCAAAGTGGTGATGCCGCTGCTGCTGCATGGTGATGCGGCTTTTGCCGGACAGGGTGTGGTTGCTGAATGTTTCGGTCTTTCAGCCCTTCGTGGGCACCGTGTTGCGGGCTCCGTGCATTTCATCATCAACAACCAGATTGGCTTTACGACCAACCCCTATTTCTCACGATCGTCGCCCTATCCCTCGGATGTGGCCAAGATGATCGAAGCGCCGATCTTCCACGTGAACGGGGATGATCCGGAGGCCGTTGTTTACGCCGCGAAGGTGGCGACCGAGTTCCGGATGATTTTCCACAAGCCGGTTGTCATCGACATGTTCTGCTACCGCCGCTTCGGCCACAATGAGGGCGATGAGCCGGCGTTTACCCAACCCTTGATGTACAAGACGATCCGTAAGCACAAAACGACGGCGCAGGTCTATGGCGAACAGTTGATTGCCGAAGGGCTCATCTCGGTTGATGAGTTCGACAAGATGCGTACCGATTGGCGTGAGCATCTGGAAGTGGAGTTTCAGTCAGGCGAAAGCTACAAGCCAAACAAAGCCGATTGGCTGGACGGCAAGTGGGCTGGCCTGCAGACCGCTGACCGGACGGATGAACGGCGTCCGGGCAAAACCGCTGTGCCGTTGAAAGTGTTGCGTGAGGTTGGTGAAAAGCTCACCAAGGTGCCCGATGATTTCAATGCGCACCGCACCATCCAGCGGTTCTTAAAGAACCGCGCTACGATGATCGAAAGCGGCGAAGGGATCGATTGGGCGACCGGGGAAGCCCTCGCCTTCGGGTCGATCTGTCTTGATGGTAACGGGGTACGCTTGTCGGGTCAGGATTGTGAGCGTGGCACCTTCTCGCAACGCCATTCGGTCTTGCACGATCAAGAAACCGAGAAACGGCACACGCCGCTGAACAATCTGAAAGCCGGTCAGGGCCGCTATGAGGTTATCAACTCAATGCTCTCGGAAGAGGCGGTGCTTGGCTATGAATATGGTTATTCGCTGGCTGAACCGAATACGTTGACATTGTGGGAAGCGCAGTTTGGCGATTTTGCCAATGGCGCGCAGGTGCTGTTCGACCAGTTCATCTCCTCGGGTGAACGCAAATGGTTGCGCATGTCGGGCCTGGTTTGCCTGTTGCCGCATGGCTATGAAGGTCAAGGTCCTGAGCACAGTTCGGCGCGCCTGGAGCGGTTCCTGCAAATGTGCGCGGAAGACAATATGCAGGTGGCCAATTGCACAACGCCCGCCAACTATTTCCATATTCTGCGGCGGCAGTTGAAGCGCCCGTTCCGTAAGCCATTGATCCTGATGACGCCGAAATCGCTTCTGCGCCACAAGCGGGCGACATCGACGCTTTCTGAAATGTCCGGCGAGAGTCAGTTCCACCGGCTTTTGTGGGATGATGCGGAATACAAGAAAAATGAAGAGATCAAGCTGGCCACGGATTCCAAGATCCGCCGTGTCGTGATGTGTTCCGGCAAGGTCTATTACGATCTTTATGAAGAACGCGAGGCGCGCGGGATCAACGATATTTATCTGTTGCGTCTTGAGCAGCTTTATCCGTTCCCGGCCAAGGCGCTGATCACCGAGCTTTCGCGGTTTAAGAATGCCGAGATGGTCTGGTGCCAGGAAGAGCCGAAAAATATGGGCGGGTGGTCCTTCGTTGACCCCTATCTGGAGTGGGTCCTTGCCCACATCAAAGCCAAGCATAACCGTGTGCGCTATACCGGCCGACCGGCTGCTGCATCGACAGCAACGGGCCTGATGAGCACGCACAAAGCGCAATTGCAGGCGTTCCTCGAGGACGCTCTGGGAGAATAAGCGCCAGCAAAGGAAGCTGGCCAAGTCGGGAAGAAAACTATGGCAAAAGAAATTCGTGTCCCAACCCTGGGTGAGTCCGTTACCGAAGCCACGATCGGGCAGTGGTTCAAGAAGACCGGAGACGCCGTCAGTGACGGTGAAACACTGGTCGAATTGGAAACCGACAAGGTGACGTTGGAAGTGCCGGCACCGGGCGCGGGCACGCTTGGCGAAATCGTTGCCAATGAAGGCGACACAGTAGAAGTGGACGCTTTGTTGGGCATGTTGGAAGAAGGCGGTGCTGCTGCACCGGCTGCCAAGGAAGAAGCGCCGAAGGAAGCTGAACCGGCACCGGCACCTGCGCCCGCACCAGCGGCGGCTTCTGCTGGAACGGAAATGCCGCCCTCGCCCTCTGCCTCGAAGATGATGGCCGAGAACGGTGTTGATGCTTCGTCTGTCGCCGGTTCTGGCAAGCGCGGACAGGTGCTGAAGGGTGACGTAATGAATGCGCTGGCCGGTGGCTCATCGACACCGGCTCCAACGCCGGTTCCGGCAACGGCTCGAGCACCCTCAACCGGCGATGATCTGGCGCGCGAAGAGCGGGTGCGCATGCCCAAGCTGCGCCAGACAATCGCGCGGCGTTTGAAGGAAGCGCAAAACACGGCCGCGATGCTGACCACCTATAATGAGGTGGACATGACAGCGGTCATGGAGATGCGCAAAAAGTACAAGGATCTGTTTGAGAAGAAGCACGATGTGAAGCTTGGCTTCATGGGCTTTTTCACCAAAGCCGTGACACATGCCTTGCAGGAAATTCCAGCGGTCAATGCTGAGATCGACGGGACCGACATCATTTACAAGCATTTCTGCCACATCGGCGTGGCTGTCGGTACCGACAAGGGTCTTGTCGTGCCGGTTGTGCGTGATGCTGACGCGATGTCGATCGCTGAAGTTGAAAAGGAAATCGGCCGTCTCGGTAAAGCGGCCCGCGATGGCCAGCTCTCTATGGCGGACATGCAGGGCGGCACATTCACCATTTCCAATGGCGGCGTCTACGGCTCGCTGATGTCATCGCCGATCCTCAATGCACCACAATCGGGCATTCTCGGCATGCATAAAATTCAAGAGCGACCGATGGCGATTGGTGGCCAGGTGGTGATCCGTCCGATGATGTATCTGGCGCTCTCTTATGATCACCGCATTGTCGATGGTAAAGAAGCGGTTACGTTCCTGGTCCGTGTGAAAGAAAGCCTGGAAGATCCTGAGCGTCTGGTTCTGGATTTGTGATGGATCGGCTGTAAGGCGAAGGACAGATATATGGCATATGATGCAGTGGTGATTGGCTCCGGACCCGGGGGCTATGTGTG
>JBCCRB010000195.1:0-5809 GCA_039208465.1 Pseudomonadota bacterium | reverse complement strand
GTAGCCCAAATGGCAAGCTGTGTGCCGAAAATGCCTATGCCCTTCAGTTCCGCTCCGCCTTGGGGCGCGGCACACTCGCGACGATCCGCTTACCGTTGGCAGCGCGTGCCGAACGCCTGCCGCAAGCTCAAAAAACAGCGCTTCCCATCACCGTGCCGGGCGACTAGAACCCGGCCAACATTTAACTGACGTATAGTCCAATACCATGCGCCGAGGCGGACGCCTTTCTGCAGCAATATATATTCTGGCTGACATCCAACAAAACAATCGACCGGTCTCCCTCGCGCTCGCCGATTGGGGCAAGGCGCATCGTTTTGCCGGCTCGGGCGACCGCGCCGCCATCGGCAATCTGGTCTATGACGCGATCCGGCGCCGGGCTTCTTTGGCTTACCGCATGGTCGATGACGAACCTTTGGCGCTTATCTTTGGTGTGCTGGCTTTTTCCTGGGCCATGCCCCTCGACAAGATTGAAGCCGAGCTTGCCGACGACAAATTCGCGCCATTGGTCCCGACCGCGCTGATCGCCGAAGCGGCAAAGCGCGATTTCACCCTCGCAGACCCTTGGGTTGAGGCCGATGTGCCGCCATGGTGCGCCGATGCGCTACAGGATGCGTTTGAGGATGAATGGATCGAGGAAGCCAAGGCGCTGACCGATCGGCCCCCACTTGATCTGCGCGTTAATACGCTCAAGGCAGATCGGCCAAAGGTGCTAGAAAGCTTGGAAAAGCTCGGCGCTAAACCCACTGCCATTGCGCGCAACGGCGTGCGCATCGCCCCGCCACGTCGGGCCGGCCGCTTGCCGAATGTGCAGGCAGAGCCGGGTTTTCAAAAGGGTTGGTTCGAGGTTCAGGATGAGGGGTCGCAGATCGTCGCCGATCTCGTGTTTGCGCAACCCGGGGAGCAGGTTTTCGATCTTTGCGCCGGCGCCGGCGGCAAAACGTTGGCGCTCGCGGCAACCATGGAAAACAAGGGCCAGGTTCATGCCTATGACAATGACAAGCAGCGCCTGGCGCCAATTTTTGAACGGCTGAAGCGCGCTGGCACCCGCAACGTGCAAGTCCATGCTGCGGATGCGGATCTAACACCGCTGACCGGCAAGTTTGATCGTGTCGTTGTGGATGCACCTTGCACAGGATCGGGGACATGGCGCCGCCACCCTGACGCGAAATGGAAACTGACCGAGAAAGCCCTGGCGCAACGCTGTGCGGAACAGGCGGCGATCCTCGATCAGGCCGCCACCTATATCCGGCCCGGCGGCTATCTGTGCTACATCACCTGTTCCCTGCTTCAGGCCGAAAATGAAGAACAAATCTATGCCTTCGGCGATCGCCACAAGGGCTGGCAATTGCTGTCGGCTGGTGAGGTCTGGCAGGATTTGTTTGGCTTCGACAAGGCGCAACCCTGGTCGGCGGACATGAAGTGCATCACCCTGACACCGCGCGCAACACAGACCGACGGATTCTTTTTCGCCGTGATGCAAAAGCACGCCTGACCCGAAAAAAGAGGAAGCAGAACATGAACCGCTGGGCAGTGCTCGCAATTTTCCTTCTCGCCACGATGGGGCTCGGCGCCTTTGTCGGCGCGGCAACCCCGCCCGGCCAGTGGTACGCTGATCTGCAAAAGCCTTTTTTCAATCCGCCCAACTGGCTCTTCGCGCCGGTCTGGACAATCCTCTATGCCATGGTCGCGATCGCTGGATGGCGCGCCTGGACACGGGGCGTCAACGGTCCGGCCATGCGGCTATGGTTTGCGCAATTTGCCCTAAACCTGACCTGGTCACCGGCTTTCTTTGGGCTGCAGATGATGGGGCTGGCGCTGATCATCATCATCGGCATGGTGCTGTTGACCGTCGCCTTCATCCGCACCTCATGGCAGCCCGATCGAAACGCTGCGCTGCTAATGGTGCCCTATCTTGGCTGGATTAGTTTTGCCGGCTTGCTCAATGCCACGCTTTGGGCAATGAACTGACACCGCAACACCACATCACCGAGGGGCACAACATGCTAAAGAAAGTTGGCGACAACCACATACTCTATGTCATGGCGGCGGACGCCGAATATGGGGCAAATCTGCAATCATTGGTCACGCCGCTCATGTGCGGCGTCGGGCCTGTTGAGGCGGCCATCAATGTGACCGCATCACTGCTGCGGGAAAAGCCGGACCTTGTTGTGTCGCTTGGTTCTGCCGGCTCAAACACACTGGAGCAGGCCGAGATTTTTCAGGTTGCTTCTGTGTCCTACCGCGACATGGATGCCTCACCGCTCGGGTTTGAAAAGGGTAAAACACCGTTCCTCGACCTACCGGCCGAATTGCCGCTGCAGACCTATCAGGACGGGCCTCCGGCCAAACGCCTTTCCACCGGTGGCAATATCATTTCAGGCGAGGCCTACGCGCAAATTGATGCTGATCTCGTTGACATGGAAACCTTTGCGATCAAACGCGCCTGCATGGCCTTTAACGTGCCGCTGATCGGCTTGCGCGGCATCTCTGACGGCGCGGCCGACCTGCACCATTTCGACGATTGGACCCAATATCTGCATGTGATCGATGAGAAATTGGCCGATTGTATTCGCCGATTGGAAGCATCGCTAGCCTAACGCAGAATTGATAGCCAGGCCGTCAGGCCCGGTTGCCTAACGGGGTTCGCTGCGCCACCTTTGAAGGTAAAGGGAGGTGCCGTTGCGCAATTTGCACCGAATACCGAAGTCTTTCGCGCTAAGCTTTGCGCTTTCGGTCGCGGCTACAAGCGCGGCGATCCCCGATACACGCGCTACCCTCGGCCAATTTGCCAACCTCAAGCTCGCCATGAGCGAACAGCAAACCATTGCCGCGCTACGCAGCTATGTCACGCACCCACAAGTGGGCTTTGTCTGTAACGGAGCCTATGGGGTGAGCGCCTATGTTCCCTACCAAAATCAAACCTGGCAATTGATGGCGCATATCGATCGCGAAAAAGATGCCGTTACCGAACTGCGCATGGTGCGCAGTACGCGCAAGGGCATCGAAAACCATGCTGACTGCGCGCGAAATTTCGCCGATGTTCTCGACCAATTCATGCGCAATACTGGCATGACGCAATGGGAAACGCAGTCAACAGACTTGAGCAGAGCATCGGCATATCACGCCCGCGCCACAGCGCAGCAGGTCGGCGCCATGCAGCTAAGACTGACCGCGGACCGATCCGTGCGCGAGCGCGCACTTTGTAACATAGAAATCATCGTCACCGCCGACGGCAAATTGCCGGTCGGTTGGAAGCCTTTTGAGGCAATGTGCGATGCCGGGCGGGAGGGGTAACAACCATGCGCAAAAAGCTGTTGGCGATCGCCACAATCATCTTCTCTTCATATGTCGGCAGTGCTGGCGCATCGAGCATCATGTGTGATCCGGCTTGGCTGATGGGTGGCGTATTGACCTATCAGGAATCACTGACAGGGATTATTGCGCTGGCCGAGGGCAACGCCGCCTTTGCCGGTGACGGCGGCGAAGAGCGCGTCTGCAAGGAACTGCAGACCTTCCGGCTTTATGTCGATGCCGGTTGCATTTCAAAGACCGATCAGCCCCGTGTGGAAGCGGCCTTTGAGCCTTTTGATTGCGGTTGAAGCGCTAATCCTTGGACAGTGTCTCTGGCGCATTGCCGCACCGCATCATCGCGTTTAAAGGGGGCCATGACTGTAACGCCGCTCACCCGCCACGACGAAACCGTCCTCATCATCGATTTTGGCAGCCAGGTCACGCAATTGATCGCCCGACGGTTGCGCGAACTCCACGTCTATTGCGAGATCCATCCCTACCAGAATGTTGATGATGCGCTGCTCGATGAGATCAGCCCGAAAGCGGTTATTTTCTCTGGAGGCCCCGCCTCGGTGTTTGACGACGGCGCACCGATGCCACCCAAATCGGTGTTTGACCGCGCCATTCCCATCCTTGGGATCTGTTACGGCCAACAGGTGATGATGCAATGCCTTGGCGGCCATGTGGAGCGCGGCCACAAGACGGCCGAGTTTGGCCGTGCCTATGTCACGCCAAAACCTGAGAAATTACCGCTGTTGGATGGTTGGTTCGACGATGGCGATGAACAGGTTTGGATGAGCCATGGCGACCACGTATCGAAAATCGCGCCCGGTTTTGATGTCTTTGGAACGTCACCCAACGCGCCTTTCGCCATCACTGCCGACGTGGAGCGTCAATTCTATGCTGTCCAGTTTCACCCGGAAGTGCACCACACGCCCAACGGCAAGACGCTTTATGAGAATTTCGTCAAACTCGCTGGCTTGAAGCAGGACTGGACCATGGCCGGCTATAAGGATCAGGCCATCGCCGCAATCCGAAACCAGGTCGGCGACAAGCGGGTGATCTGCGGCCTGTCCGGCGGCGTTGATTCGTCCGTTGCCGCGGTGCTCATCCATGAAGCCATCGGTGAGCAGCTCACCTGCATTCTTGTTGATCATGGTTTGATGCGGATGAACGAGGCCGAACAGGTTGTTGCCATGTTCCGCGAAAACTACAACATCCCGCTCGTTCATGTGGACGCCTCGGACCTGTTTGTCGACGCGCTGGCGGGCGAAGCCGATCCGGAAGTCAAGCGCAAGACCATCGGTAAATTGTTTATCGATGTCTTCGAGGCTGAGGCCAAGAAACTCGGCGGTGCTGATTTCCTGGCGCAGGGAACGCTTTATCCCGACGTCATTGAAAGCGTGTCCTTTTCAGGCGGCCCCTCGGTTACCATCAAATCGCACCACAATGTCGGTGGCCTGCCGGATCGAATGAACATGCAGCTCGTCGAACCCTTGCGTGAATTGTTCAAGGATGAAGTCCGTTTGCTGGGCACTGAATTGGGCCTGCCGGCAAGCTTTATCGGGCGCCATCCTTTCCCTGGACCAGGTTTGGCGATCCGCTGTCCAGGCGGCGTCACGCGCGACAAACTCGACATCCTGCGTCAGGCCGATGAAATCTATCTCGATGAAATCCGTAAAGCCGGTTTGTATGACGAGATCTGGCAGGCCTTTGCAGTATTGCTGCCGGTTCAAACGGTCGGCGTGATGGGCGATGGCCGTACCTATGAATTTGTCTGCGCGCTGCGCGCCGTCACATCGGTCGACGGTATGACAGCTGACTTTTACCCCTATGACATGGCTTTTCTCGGCAATGCGGCGACCCGCATCATCAACGAGGTGCGCGGCATCAACCGCGTGGTCTATGATGTGACGAGCAAGCCACCGGGTACAATTGAGTGGGAATAGCATCTGTGTATGCGCGCGGCGTTGATCATGATTGCGCGTGTTTTCGATCACGGGCAGGTCCAAAACCGTGAAGGCCACCATAAAATCTTGGCTCAAGCGTGGCCGACAAAGGCGCCAGGATCGACAGGTCAGTCAGGCAGAACTTGAAAATGTGCGCCGTTTTTTAGAGCGGTTTCGCGCCCATTACATCGGTGTAGACTTGATCCGTGTCGGCGGCGACGGGGATGGTGGTTATTTGCTGCCCGATTGCCTGGCCGATCTGCGCTATTGCTTCAGCCCTGGGGTTGCCTACCAAGCTGACTTCGAAAAGGAGTTAAGCGACAAATACGGCATTCGGTCTTTTATGGCCGATGCATCGGTCGACGAACCGCCAATCGCCGACGAGAATTTCCATTTCATTCAAAAGTTTCTCGGCGCGCATACCGATGGTGCCTTCATCACGCTTGGCGATTGGGTCGCCCAAAGCATCGAGGTCAATGATGGAGGGCGCTTGCTGCAGATGGATATTGAGGGCGGCGAATATGATGTCCTGACCTTTGAGTCAGCCGAGTTTCTGAGCCAATTCTCGG
>JBCCRB010000194.1:0-5837 GCA_039208465.1 Pseudomonadota bacterium | reverse complement strand
GTTGGCCTGTCGGGCCTGACGTTTCAGGCTCTCTATCTGGCCTTCCAGTTCTGCCACCACATCGTCGAGCCGCTCCAGATTGGTCTCGGCACCGCGCAAGCGCAACTCGGCTTCATGGCGCCGGGAATGCAGACCGGAAATGCCAGCTGCCTCTTCCAGCAAGGCACGGCGGGCCTGTGGTTTGGCCTGGATCAGTTCGCCGATACGGCCCTGCCCAACCATCGAGGGCGACCGGGCGCCGGTCGATTGATCGGCAAACAGAAGTTGCACATCCTTGGCGCGGGCGTCCTTCCCGTTGATCCGGTAGGCGGACCCCGCCTCGCGCTCAATGCGGCGCGTCACCTGAAGCGTTTCGGCATCGTTGAAGCTTGCGGGCGCCGTGCGGTCCTTATTGTCGAGGAACAAGGCCACTTCCGCCATGTTGCGCGAGGGCCGTGTGGCCGACCCGGAGAAGATGACATCATCCATGCCCGAGGCGCGCATATTTTTGTATGAGCTTTCGCCCATCACCCAACGCAGGGCCTCGACAAGGTTGGACTTGCCGCAGCCATTGGGTCCGACGACACCTGTCAGACCCTGTTCGATAATGAATTCGGTGGGTTCAACGAAGGATTTGAACCCTAGGACGCGGAGCTTGTCGAATTTCACGGGGTGCCCCGCGCAAAGGCCGGGCACAGGTCAACTGCGCCCGTATCGATGGATACAAGGTTAGAGCTTTGAATCGATAATGGCCGACATTGCATCAACCGATAGCGCTCCGGTGTATTTTTCCCCGTTGATGAAAAACGTCGGCGTGGAACTGACACCAAATTCCTCCGCTCCACGGACTCTCACCGTATTGACATCATCCAGAAGCTTCTGATCGGTCAAGCAGGCCTCGAAGCTCTCTTGTGTAAAACCGGCCAGTTTGGCGATATTTTCCAGCGGCGCGCGGGCATTTTCGGCGCGTGCCCAGGTGCCCTGCTGTTCAAAAAGCACGTCGACCATGGCGAAATAGGAATCATTTGGCGCGCAGCGGGCCAACATTGCTGCCGCTGCGGCACGGGGATCAAGCGGGAATTCACGCACGATAAAGCGCACCTGCCCTGTATCGACATATTTTTCCTTAATGGCCGGCCATGTCTCATTGTGGAAACGGGCGCAGAAACCGCATGTCATGGACGCATATTCGATGACCGTGACCGGAGCATTTTCGTCGCCCTTAATCTTGTCCGGCAACGCGCTTTCGGCCAGCAACTCTTCCATGTCGTAGGTGCCGGAAGGACGCGGTACAGACTGGGCGCGTGCGGTGCTTGGCAACAGTGCGAGCGACGCAGCGGCCGCTCCCAATTTCAGGGCTGATCGACGGGAGGGATCAAAAAAGCGCGGCATGTGATTTTCCTGTTCCAGAACGGTGTTTCCGATCACGTAGTTGAAAACACCTGGTGTTCCAACGTCTGGTCAGTAACAATCGCTTTATGGCGATATTACGCCAATTGCGGCGGAAGCTGGGCTTGGCGCACGATCACGCTGGCACCGATCGGAACACGGCCATACAAATCAATCACATCATGGTTGAGCATGCGGATGCAGCCGGACGAAACGGCCCGTCCGATGGATCGCGCTTCCGGTGTTCCGTGAATGCGGTAGAGCGTATCGACGCCATTGTGAAACAGGTAAAGCGCACGAGCGCCGAGCGGATTGTTCAAGCCCGGTGCCATACCGCCATTGGCGACTGAATAGGGTTCAAGATCCGGCCGCCTCGCGATCATGCTGGCTGGGGCTTTCCAGCGCGGCCATTGGCGTTTGAGGGCGATGGTCGCGTTGCCTGACCAGGCAAATCCCTGCCGTCCAACACCAATGCCATAGCGCATCGCAGTTTCGCCGGGCTCGATGAGGTACAAATAGTAGCTTTGCGGATCAACGATGATCGTGCCCGGCGCGAACTGCGTGAAGGGGCTGATGGTGCGGCGGCGCCAATATTTCTTTTCAACAACACCGGGCGGGACAGCGGGCACCGGAAACTGTTCCAGTGGCAAAGGCCCATAGTGCAGCGGCATCGGGCCATCGGGGCTTTCAGCGAAAAGCCGAAGCGGCTGATAGTCCTGACGCGGCAGTGAAACGCAGCCGGCCAATGGCATAAGAGATGCGGCGCAGAGAATATTCCGTCGATTGATCATGATATTGGTCCAAAATTGTTCAACAAAATCAGTGGACGCCGGCGCGTCCGAAAAAATGAATCCCCGGAAATTGGGGCACAGAAACCGATAAGCGGTGGCCTAAAAGTGTAGGGCTGGCCAATTGATAAGCGGCCAAACGACACCCACATGAAATTAGCGGGGTGCCTAAACGCCTTTATATTGGCTGTTTCTGGCAGGAATTGGTTGTGCCGAACACTAACCATGATCGCGGTTAATGCGTGATCGATTTTGATTGACCTAGGTCAACGGAAGCCTTCGCGCTTGCCTTTAGGCTTTGATCCACGAGAGGCAATAAATGGGAGACAAGGACGTGACCACACTTGAGGAACGCCGTGCGCAGCTTGAAAGACGGCGCAAATATCTGCTGCTTCGCCTTGAAAACATCGAGGAAGAGCTTGATCAGCCAGCAAATCCCGATTGGGATGAGAATGCGGCCGAAAGCGAGCAGGACGAGGTTCTGGAAGACCTTGGCGTTCACGGGCAGGACGAGATCAAAGCCATCGACGCGGCGCTTAAACGCATCGAGGATGGCACCTATGGCTATTGCGTGATCAGCGGTGAAAAGATCTCCGAGGAGCGGCTCGATCTTTTGCCACACACGCCGTTTTGCAAAAAGCATGCGCCGGGCGCGGCAGGCTAACCGGTCGCGCCGGATCGTACCCGCAGAACCACGGTCGGCACCTTATCGGCACCGGCCATTTGATATGATCTGTTCGGTGTAGACGCCTTTACGATCAAGCCGGGCGATAACACCGCTGCCATCGCGGCAACCATCGAGCACCATGAGCGGTTCACCGACTTCGCGTGCTTTGGCGATGGCGGATAGTTCGGCATAGTTCATCTGCCGACAATCACTGCGTCGGGATTGGTCCAGCAACTCACCAAATGCGTTGTATTTGAGCCTGTAAGACTGGTTGGCGTAGCATGCGCTGACCTGAAATCCGCGCCCTGACTGTGCCCGGTCGACATCAATATTGTAAAAGCCTTCGCGCTCCACCTGTGTCTTCAGCACTTGCGCGGTGACGCTGGTACGGCACTGGCCAACGCCGGTTTCCTGTAGGATCCGGCCGCGAATGCCAACAATGAGCTCCACCCGCGCGTCGTCCTTGCAGGCCTCTGCAATGAATATCGGCGGCGTATCATCAAGCAATTCGATGCGGTCATAGCCGGCTTGCGCCAAAATCTGCGGGACCTGCCGTGAGTCGATCGGATCGAGACAACGGCCAATGACGCGGCGCTGCTGTATCTCACCGGTCGCTGACACTTCCAATGCCAGGCGCGCGCGCCGCTCACACGCGTCCAGGCGATAAGGCGCGCGACGCTGATCTTCATCATAGTTAAGTTCGGTATATCCCTCGTCGACGAGCTTGGCGGCAACTTGCTCGATCGTCAAAAAACGTTCGCAGGCGCCAAGACGGCGGCGCGCCTCGACAGCACCATCATTGGCAAGGCGCAGCACAACGCGCTCCTGAGACCTGACACAGCCGGTGACGCGAAAGCCCTGATCGCGCCTTTCGATTGTGACACGTCGCAATCCTTGTTGCCGGGCGATCCGCCGAACTTCATCATCTTCGATGAAAATAAGTTCGCACGCGCCAACGTTGCGGGAATTGAAGATGCGGCCATCGAGGCGCAGCGAAAACTGAAACCTGTCATTGTCCCGGCATGCTTCCAGCCGCATCGCCAGCAGATCGCGGTCGAGAATTTTGATCTGTGAAAAGCCACGCCGCTCGAGCAATTGGATGGCGGAGGCTGGGGATCGGTTGAATTCCAATCGCAACCGCTCGCGGTCATCATTTTCGGTGATGCGCTGGGCCTGGGCTGCTGCGGGCTGAATACAGACCAATAGTGCGGCGACCGCCAAGATGAAAAAGCGCTGCATGATTTCTCCTCCCCGTGGAAATTGCAGCTAAACATGTGTCATGTCGGTTCTGCTACGGGAAATTTGCAGTTTTACAGGACCATGAGCGCAATCAAATTGGATCCGAGCTGGCTGGCACCGCTGGAGCCGGAATTTCAGTCAGCTTACATGGCTGAACTAAAGCAGTTCCTGGTTGAGGAACGCGCGGCCGGCAAACAAATCTATCCGCCGGCATCGCTTTGGTTCCACGCGCTGGACACAACGCCTTTGGACAAGGTGAAAGCCGTCATTCTCGGACAGGATCCCTATCACGGTCCGGGACAGGCGCATGGCCTTTGCTTTTCCGTCAAGCACGGCGTGGCAACGCCGCCTTCGCTGGTCAACATTTACAAGGAGCTTGAAGGCGATCTGGGCATAGCACCGGCGCCGCACGGCAATCTTGAAAGCTGGGCGCAACAGGGTGTTCTGCTGCTAAACTCGGTGCTGACCGTGCAAGCACACCAAGCCGCCTCGCATCGCGGCAAGGGATGGGAGCGATTTACGGATGCAGTGATCCGGCTTGTCGACCAGCGGGAAACGCCGATCGTTTTTATCTTGTGGGGTGCTTATGCGCAGAAAAAGGCAGCCTTCGTCGACAGCAACAAACACCTGGTGCTCAAGGCGCCGCATCCATCGCCGCTGTCGGCCCATAATGGCTTTTTCGGCACGCGGCCTTTTTCAAAGGCGAATGCTTTTCTGGAAAGTCGCGGGATCGCACCAATCGAGTGGCGGCTGTCCTGATCACCAACCTTCCGGGCACGGATGGTCGGGGTCGCGCGTGTCACAAACCTGGATGCCGCGCATGTAGCGGATCCACTCAAATGTCTCGTCGACTTCAATGTCGCCGCGCATGGAAACCTGAAGTGAGTAAAGCGCGTCCCGGCCTCGGATCGATTTGACCAGCACGGTCGTCGGATCGCCCATTTCCGGTGCTTGTGCGCACATTAACAGATCAACTGCGAACTCGTACCCATTGTCGAGGCCGGTTTGGATCGGGGTGCGGTTGCTGACCGGACAGGCGCGTTCCCAACCGGCGGCCAGTTGAAGCTGGAAGTCCAGGGCCGACAGGGTCGTGCGGCGCAAAATGTTGACCTTGAGCAGCGTCTGCCAGTTTTCGCGGGTCTGCGTCACCGGCACCATTTCGACAATGGTGTCACGGTTTTCCGTTTGAGAGTGAACGACGTGAAAGCCTTCCGGCATCCGCGACACCAGATTTTCAGCTTGGATTTGAGCTGTCGCATTCGGCGCGCCAACGGCTGTCAACGCCAGGATAGCCGCTATTTTCTTGACTGTACGCATGGAGCGATACGTATCGGGTTCGGCGCCGATTGGCAGACAAGATTTCGTGAACGCACCTAACCATTGCGGCGACGCCGCTCAGCAAGAACCGCTAACGAAGGCGTAGCGCAGATTTACTGGTCCAGGAAGCTTCGCAGTTTGCGTGACCGGCTCGGGTGCTTGAGTTTGCGCAGCGCTTTGGCTTCGATCTGACGAATACGTTCGCGCGTAACCGAGAATTGCTGGCCGACTTCCTCCAGCGTGTGGTCGGTGTTCATGCCGATGCCGAAACGCATCCGCAGAACCCGTTCCTCGCGCGGTGTGAGCGAAGCCAGTACGCGGGTGGTTGTCTCGCGCAAATTGGCCTGGATCGCCGCGTCGATGGGCAGAACGGCGTTTTTGTCCTCGATAAAGTCACCGAGATGCGAATCTTCTTCGTCACCAACCGGGGTCTCAAGCGAAATCGGCTCCTTGGCGAT
>JBCCRB010000193.1:0-5838 GCA_039208465.1 Pseudomonadota bacterium | reverse complement strand
TTCTTACAGGCCCATACATAGCCGCCGGACCATTTCAGGTTCGAGGCGACCATGTCGTCGATCAGCCGGTGTTCGTACCAGATGCCGGCTTCCTTGAATTTGGCTTCGAACTCTTTCTCGTAAATGTCCTGGAAGATGTCTTTGAAGCGCCCGTCATAGACCTTCATGATGGTGTTCTTGGTCGACAGATAGACGGGTACTTTGCGTTGCAGGCCATAGTTCAAAGACGCCCGCGCAAAGTCTTCGATTGATTTATCGAGATTGTACATGCCCATGGCGATACCGGCGGCTGGTGCATCGAAGATTTCATATTCCTGTTCTTTGCCGTCCTCGCCGACAAACTTCATGTAGAGCTTGCCTTTGCCGGGAAATTTGAAATCGGTGGCGCGGTATTGGTCGCCGAAGGCGTGGCGGCCGACAATGACCGGCTTGGTCCAGCCTGGCACAAGGCGCGGCACGTTTTGCATGATGATGGGTTCGCGAAAAATCACGCCGCCGAGAATGTTGCGGATCGTCCCGTTTGGCGAGCGGTACATGCGCTTAAGACCGAACTCTTCAACGCGTGCTTCATCGGGCGTAATCGTGGCGCATTTAACGCCAACACCATGCTCCTTGATGGCATTTGCCGCGTCGACCGTGATCTGGTCGTCGGTCGCGTCGCGCGCTTCAATGCCCAGATCATAATAATGGAGGTCAACGTCCAAATAGGGGTGGATGAGCTTGTCTTTAATGAACTGCCAGATGATGCGTGTCATCTCGTCGCCATCGAGCTCGACAACTGGATTAGCAACTTTGATTTTGGACATGAAGAACCTCTGAAATATCGTTTTTCCCGATCACAACCAAATGGTTGGTGCATTTCGCGCCGCTATAGCAAAGCTGCTCACGGTGCGATACGCCGCTTTGGGTGTATGTGTGGGATTACTTTCTTGTCAAATAGCTGTAACCGAACGCATCGCTTCTTCAGATGTGCATGGATGGATGTGAGCAATTGGCGGGAACGGACAAAAACAGGCCCCTTCTAAAAGGTGGCCCGGCCATCATTCTTGTTGAACCGCAATTGGGCGAAAATATCGGCATGGTCGCCCGCGCGATGGGAAATTTTGGCCTCGACCGGCTTCGAATCGTCAACCCGCGGGATGGGTGGCCGAATGCGAAAGCCGAGGCGGCGGCAGCCGGCGCGACCTATGTTTTGGAGGCCGCCTCGCTCTATCAGACTTTGCCGGAAGCGCTTGCCGACCTTGGCTATGTGGTTGCCACAACGGCGCGCCAACGTGACGGCTTCAAACAGGTTCTGGGACCGCGCAACGCGTGCCTTGAACTGGCTGGGCGCGAGCGCGCGGGACAGTCGGTTGGCATCCTGTTTGGTCGTGAACGGACGGGCCTTCGCAATGACGAGGTCGGCCTGGCTGATGATATCGTCACTTTCCCGGTCAATCCGGCCTATGCGTCTTTGAACATTGCGCAGGCCGTGCTGCTGATGGCGTATGAGTATATGGGCACGCGAGAACTGCCCAATGAAGGGTTGCCACATGTCGGTCCGACTTTTGAGCCCGCGCAAAAGGCCGAACTCTTTGGTATGTTCGAGCAATTGGAGGCCGCACTGGAAAAGCGGGGCTATTTCCGGCCGAGCGAGCGGATGCCGGTAATGGTCGACAATCTGCGCGCGGTGCTGACACGGCCTGGGTATTCGGCAGAGGAAATCAGGCTTCTGCGTGGTGTGATCTCGTCACTCGACCGGTTCTCGCCATCAAAGCCGCGCGGTAGCGGGGCGCCTGATGAGTAAGGTGCGTAATCCGTCGATCTTGTTTTTTGATAGCGGCATTGGTGGCCTTTCGGTCGTCAAGGAGGCCCGCATTATTCTGCCTGCATTCCGCTATATTTATGTGGCCGATAACGCAGCCTTTCCTTATGGCGCATGGGACGAGGCGGCCTTGGTGGATCGCATGATCGCCTTGTTCGGCCAGCTTCTGCCACGGTATGAGCCGGGTGTCGTGGTGATCGGCTGCAACACGGCATCCACGGTCGGCATCGCGGCATTACGCGAAGCTTTTCCTGAAGCGGTTTTTGTCGGCACGGTGCCGGCCGTCAAGCCGGCCGCGGAGCGCACTGCATCGGGCCTCGTATCGGTGTTGGCTACACCCGGGACGGTGAAACGGCAGTATACGCGCGATCTAATCGAGAAGTATGCGCAGAAGTGCCATGTTCGACTTGTCGGGAGCGAAGTGCTGGCCGCGCTAGCGGAGACCTATATGCGCGGCGGTTTTGTCGATGAAGATGCAGTGCGTGATGAGATACGCCCGTGCTTCATGGAAGTTGACGGCAAGCGCACCGATATCGTGGTGCTCGCCTGTACGCACTATCCGTTTCTCGTCAATCGGATGCGAAAAGTTGCGCCGTGGCCAGTTGACTGGATTGATACTTCGGAAGCCATTGCTCGCAGGGCGCTAGCTCTGGCGAGTACGGTCGACTTTGGCCCGCTACAGCCGGCGGCGCGCGACATCGCCTTGTTCACCTCAGATGAGATGCCAGGTGATCTGGCTCAATTGGTCAAAGGGTTCGGGTTGACCGCACAAGACCGCCACACACATGGGCTTGCGTTCTAAGCGATGGCCTGCTGGTCGCGAAAATAGCGGATTGTATCTGCCAATCCGACTTCGAGGGGTGTGGTCGGGTTCCATCCCAATAGCGATTTTGCGAGTGTAATATCGGGCTGGCGCCGAACGGGGTCGTCAATTGGCAAGTCCGAATAGTTGATTGTGGAACTGGAGCCAACCTGCCTGATGACTGTTAGCGCCAGCTCTTTGATGGTGAATTCACTTGGATTTCCGATATTGACCGGCATGTCGATCTGCTTGTCAATTTCGCCCAACGCCGAAATGCCGGCAATCAAGTCATCGACATAGCAAAAGGAACGCGTTTGCGAGCCGTCGCCGTAGATGGTGAGCGGATGGCCGCTTAGCGCTTGCACGATAAAGTTTGAGACAACCCGGCCATCTTCGGCCCGCATGGCAGGACCGTAGGTGTTGAAAATCCGCATCACACGGGCGTCCGTTTTGTAAAGCCGCTTGTAATCGAAGATGACTGCCTCGGCGGCACGCTTGCCTTCATCATAACAGGCACGTGGGCCAATCGGGTTTACATTGCCCCAATGCTCCTCGCGTTGCGGGTGGTGCAGGGGGTCTCCATAAATCTCTGATGTAGAGGCATGGACGATGCGCGCGCCGCGCGCCTTGCTCCATTCCATAACATTAATCGTACCCAGGACACAGGTGCGCATGGTTCCAATGGGATCGGCCTGATAATCAGGTGGGGAGGCAGGGCAGGCCATGTTGAAGACAATGTCCGCGTCCACATCGGGCAGCCGGTCGCTGACGTCCCCGGTCATGATAGACAGATCAGAATTGCCGCTCACGCTTGCAAGATTTTCAATCCGACCTGTCGACCAGTTGTCGAGCACGGTTACATGCGCCCCGCCATCGAGTAATCGTTTGACTAAGTGAGAACCCAAAAAACCACCGCCGCCGGTGACGAGCGCGTGCCGAAACTCCATGAGAATTGCTATGCCCCTTGTCCTATCCCAATGTATCGCAGACCTGCGGCCTGCGCCGTTTTTGCATCGAACACATTACGCAGATCAACGAGCGTATCGCCGCGCATTGCATCCTTCAGCCACGTTAAGTCGATTGTTTGAAATTGGCCCCATTCCGTCACAATCGCCGTCAGGTCAGCATCTTCTACGCAGGATTCGATGCTTTCGGCATAGTGAATATCCGGACGTAAAAGTCTACAATTTTCCATCCCTTCGGGGTCAAATGCGACGATTTTGACGCCTGCGCCCGTGAGCTTGTCGATCAACTCCAAAGCAGGGGATGCACGCATATCGTCGGTATCGGGTTTGAACGTCAGGCCGAGGAGCGCTACGGTTTTGCCTTTTGGCGACGGGCCAAGCGCGGCAATCACGCGGTCTCCCATGGCCTGTTTGCGTGCCTGATTCGCCTTTATTACGGCTTCGGTAATTTGGGTCGGGCTGCCTGCTGAGCGTGCGATTGCCGCCAACGCATCGGTGTCTTTAGGGAAGCAGGAACCGCCAAAACCCGGCCCGGCGCGCAAAAACCGGCTTCCAATACGCTGGTCAAGGCCGATGCCTCTGCTGACCTGCCGGACATCTGCGCCCGTTGCTTCACAAATGTCGGCCATCTCATTGATAAAGGCGACCTTGGTGGCAAGAAATGTATTGGCCGCGTATTTTGTTATCTCTGCAGTCACCCGGTTCATGAAAAGGATTGGCACAGATTTGTGCAGCAGCGGCTTGTAAAGCCGTTCAGCAATGGCTTTGCCGCGATCCCAGTTTTCGGGCGTGTCATCGGGCAGGCCGATTACAACGCGGTCCGGCACCATGAAGTCGGTGACCGCAGAACCTTCGCGCAAAAATTCTGGATTGGACATGACGATTGGCGCATTGGCGGCGTGGCTTGCTTTGAAGATTTGGGCAATCTCGTCGCCGGTACCGACGGGTACCGTCGATTTGGTCATGATTGCCGTTTGCGGGCCAACATAGGGCGATACATCTGAAAGGGCGCTGTGGATGAAGCGCATATCCGGCTCGCCATTTTTGCCCGGCGGTGTTCCCACCGCGATGATGATCACATCCGATGATTTGTCGTCTTCGTGGAGATGGGCGCGAAAGTGTAGCGCGCCGGATGCTCGGTTAGCTGCGATTTTTTCGGCCAGACCAGGTTCAAAAAAAGGAACGCGACCCGCTTCAAGTTCAGCGCATTTTTGCTGGTCGGTGTCGACACACACAACGGTATGCCCCATTTCCGCAAAACAGGTACCGGCCACCAAACCGACATATCCTGTGCCAATAACGGTTACTCTCATTACTTCTCACAACATCAATTTGCAGGTCAGTGATCGACGACGATAGCGGCATCTTGCCTATAGGATGTGCCGAACAAGATGCGCAGAACAGAAGCCACACAGCGCGCTATGTGCACAGATTTCTTTGATTTGATAGGCGTCAATTTTCATTTGCGGCAATCGGCGTCAAGGCGCCTATGCTTCCTGCGCGCAATTCCAGTGTTCTTCGATTGTCGAAACGGCCTGGCAAAGACCACGCTCCATCGTCTGTGTGCGTGCGAACGCCTGTCCGTTACGGGCAATCTCCTGTGCTCTTGCATCGTTAGCGCGAACCCAATCCAGCATCTCGGCAAGATCCGACATGTCCGCCTTTACCGGCACGAAGTGTTCCCATGGCTTTATCTGATCGTAGAACCATTGCCGATATCCAAACTGACTGGTCACCTTAAGTACACAGCATCCCAGATGCATGCGGGTCAGCATGTTGCGCCATGAATTGGTGTAGCCATCAATGTCGAGCGCGTACCGATCATTGATCCAATCAGTCTCCTCGATATGCTCGCCGGACAAGCCAAAGTGACGGTATTGGTGGATATGGCGGCTGGTGGGTTCCGGGGTCAGTTTGCAATCCGTCGCATTCAGATTGGCCGCGATCAGGCACAGGCGTATGCGCTGCATGATGGATGGATCGAATGCCAAATCCGGATAGCACAGGCGTAATCCGTGGCCGTTGTCACCACCACGCCAACGCAAGACCGAATTGCGCTCTTTCCAAGGGCGCTGCAGATCGTCAGCTAATTTCGAATAGTGTTCGTAGGCGTTGAACTTAAACTGATGCGGATCAGGCAGTAGACGGATATTTTTTCGATTTGAGGAAAACGCAAAAGGCGATGCCGAATGCGCGTCGCCGTCGCTCAGATTGAACGTTGCGTGTTGCACAGCCTCATCGCAATGGAGGACTTGGTACACAATCGT
>JBCCRB010000192.1:0-5843 GCA_039208465.1 Pseudomonadota bacterium | reverse complement strand
GGAAAACGCCGGCATTGATCTGGTTCGCCAGGAATGTACCGGTCGGGACCACAATGTCATAGCCGGTGCCGCCAGCGAGCAGCTTCGTTTCCAGAATTTCGTTGGAATCGAAGACATCGTAGACGACTTTGATGCCGGTTTCCTCGGTGAACTCGGTCAGAATATCCTCGTCGATATAGTCCGACCAATTGTAGATGTTGACCGTGCGATCTTGCGCGGAGGCAATGCCCGTTGCGAGCATGGCCGTCATGGCTGTGGTCGCGAAGAGAGCGGCGAAACGCATATTTATACTCCCAAATTATGGTTGGCCTGCAGGGCTAATCCCTGTCATTGAATTGAACGTTATTGGTCTTTTGGGCAGTGCACAAGAGAATTTGCAAAGCAGCAAATTGTCCCGCAATCACAAATAGGTGGTGCGTTCCAGCGGGGTTATCTCCTGCCAGAAGGCATGGATTTCCGCGCGCTTGAGATCCTTGTAAATCTTGGCAAGTTCGGGACCGAGCGCCCGATCGCAAAATTCACCCGTTTCCATCAGCAGCAATGCCTCGTTCATATCATCGGGCAGTTGTTCGGCGCTTTCGTCGAAATCGTAGGCATTGCCGGTCGCCGGCAGCGGCGGCTTTTCACGCTGGTCCAACCCGTCATAGGCGGCCTGCAATATGGCGCACAGAACGATGTATGGGTTGGCATCAGCGCCGGCGATGCGGTGTTCCACGCGGCGCGCTTTGGCAGGGGACGCGGGGATGCGCACCGCAACGGACCGATTGTTCTCGCCCCAAACCGCCCTTGTCGGCGCGTAGGAACCGGGCTGGATCCGCCGAAACCCGTTCCAGGAATTGATGAACAGCAACAGGCCCTGGGGCATCGTACGGATCAGCTCGGCAACAACGCCTTCCAGCGCCTCGCGCCCATCGTCTTTGGCGGCGAACAGATTATTGCCATCAGCGTCGACGATCGATGTGTGCACATGCATGCCATTGCCGGCATGATCGATAAACGGTTTGGCCATGAAGGTTGCCTGCAGGCCGTGCTTGCGGGCCAGCGCGATCACCACCCGTTTGAGCATGATCACATCATCGGCGGCACGCAGCGGGTCACAGCGATGGTTGAGATTGACCTCAAATTGGCCAGGCGCCGCCTCCGAGACGATCGTGTCGATCGGAATTTGCTGCTCTTCGGCAACATGGCGCAGTTCGTCGAAAAACGCGGAAAACTCGTCCAAATGATCCAAGCCATACATGCGTTGACGGTCCGGCCCGAATGACGAACCGACCGGCGCCGGCATGTTGCCGACTTTTTCCGCTTGCGGATCGAGCAGGTAGAACTCCAACTCAAAGGCGACGACCGGATATTGGCCGCGCTTGGCCAACGCCTTGGTGATGCGCGCCAGCGCGTTGCGGCAATCAAAGCGCAAGAGTTCACCAGCGGCGGTGTAGCCGCGCAACAGGACTTGTGCGGTTTTGCGCCCCGCCCACGGCACGGTCTTCAGCGTGCCGGGAACGGCCCGGAAAAAGCCATCGACATCGCCGCTTTCAATATGCAGGCCGGTGGCCGGCACTTCCCTGCCCCAGACATCCAGCCCGTGCAGCGACAGCGGGAAATTGATGCCTGTCTTGAACGCCTTCTCAAGCGATTCCGCCGGTGCCCATTTGCCGCGCAAAATGCCGTTCGGATCGACCAGCAGAAATTCGACCGCCTGCAGATCCGGGTTTTTTGCCATGAAGGTCTGGTATTCGTCATAATCCAATGCAGCGGCAAAGGACGTTATTTCTGCAGGTTTCAGGCTGTTCACGGGTGGCTCATGGCATGGTCAATTGTCGGCAGATTACACAAAATCGAACGCACTCATACCCACCTGGCTGTCATCAAGGCCGAGCGGCCGGGTAATTGGTGGTTCCGCCCGGGCCATGCAACCGGTCCGCTCGCAAATCCGGCAGGCCGGCCCGACCAAAGTGGAAATGATGCGGCTTGGATCGGCAGGGTCCTTGCGCAGCGCTTCGCCATAGATGACGTCGTTGCGATGGGCAATCTCGCAGCCGAGCAGCACAGCGGTGTGGCGCGGGCGTTCATTGAACCCGCCCTGCGGGCCATCAAGGGTACGGGCGATCACCAGAAACTCGTGCCCGTCGGGCATCTGCACGGCTTCGACCAGAATGTGCCCGGGATTGGTGAAGGCCTCATGGACCGGCAATTTAGGACAGGAGCCGCCGAACCGGGCCTGCGGATAGCCACGCGCGCCAGCGCGGCGGAACCGGTTACCGGCCTGGTCGATCTCGGCCATGAAAAACGGAATGCCGCGCCGGCTCTGGCGCTGCAGCGTCGTTAATCGGTTGGCGACATGTTCAAAGGTTGCGGAAAACCGCGCGCGCAGCACGTCCAGATCATAGCGGGACCGTTCGCAGGCTTTGAGAAAATCATCATAGGGCATCATCAAGGCGTGCGCGGCATAGCGCGCAAATTCAAAGCGCATCAGCCGCTCGGCCTCGTGCGATGACATTTTCAACGCTTCGATTTCAGCGGTAATGGCGACATCCATCCGGATCAGGGCCGCTTCCATGGCGATTTCTCTAAGCTGATCGGCCTGGGCGAGGCGTTCAGAGACAAAAAGCCGATTGGAGTGGCGATCGAATTTGCGGCGCCAGTTCGGCATGGTCGCCACCGGTAGGACCTTGACTGACATGTTGCGTTCAGAACGCAACCAGTCGCGTAAGCCCCCACGCAAATCATCGCCGCAATCAAGAAGGCGCCGGAAAGTTTCGGCCTCCTCTTCAATGCGCGGATAGTGGTTGGCGCGCTTTTCCAGCGTGTCGCGCACCTCGTCCATCGGCAATCGGGCCGAGGCCAACGCGGTATCCCGGCCTTCGCGGGCGAGCATGTCGGACAGATCCGACAGGCGGTCGAGGCCTTCCTTATAGGCACGGTGCAGCTTCAAAATGGCGTTGGCCACATTAGGCGCTGCGTCGCACAATTCCACCAACTCACTATCGCCGGGCAATTCGCTGGCGAGCAGGGGATCGGCGAAAACCTGCTTGAGCTGCGGCAATGTTGTTTCTGCCGTGCCCTGCAAATCATCCAAATCAACCTTGTAGGTGGTCGCCAGTTTCAGCAGCAATTGGACCGTCAGCGGGCGCTGATTGCGCTCGATCAGGTTCAGATAGCTCGGCGAGATACCCAAATCTGCCGCCATCGCGGTCTGCGTCAGCTCCATATGGTTGCGAATGCGCCGGATCCGCGGACCGGCGAAGATTTTCTGTTCTGCCATCGGCTCAACTCATCTTTCGACAGAATTTACAACTTTCTGGTGGGAATTACACCTATATTTCGTGACAAAGTTTACAATACGACTCTTGGAGGCTGTCAAAGAACTTACAACGCCACGAATTATTCGCGGGCCGGATGAATTCGCTTCTTTGCAATGCAGCATTGTCGCGTTAGCTGTTGCCGCAAGACCCCGATATCATCAACCAATGGGGTGATTGACCAACAGGATGCGCGGCGTCATCAAGCGCGCACATTCGCGACGGAGACTAGATCTATGGCTGAGCATGAACGCCCGAAAACACACGTCAAGGAACGTGCCGAAGAACAGTCCACGACAATGGGCAGCGATCAGCAGGCGGCCATCCGCATGCTGGCCAACGACCTTCACCGGCTTAACCAGTCGGTCATGAAGGCGGTTGAGGCCGGTGTTTCGGTCGAACTGGTCCGATCAGCCCGCCACCATGGTGGCGACGGCAATTGGGGTGATTTGCTGATCCCGGTCATCGTTACCAAGGGTTGATGCAAAGCCATCAATTGAAGCGGCCGCGTTAAAGCGGCCGCAATCAGTGTTGCGCTAGGATTTCACGATCAAGTGGGTTCCGGGCGGCAACATGAGACGACAACGCAATGAGAGCTTTTTAGGCGGCATCGCACGCTCCATCGCGGGCGAGCTCGCTACTGCCTTTGTCTGGTTCATCGTTGCTTTTGGTATCGGCACCCTGGTCGCCGCGGGGCTGTGCCTTTACAGTGGGATGCCGCTCATCATTGCACCGATTGGCGGCCTGGTAATCGCGGCCATCGTCGCGGGTCTTTATCTGGCGCTTCGATCCTCGAGCATTTTTGATATCTTTAGCTGACGTACGACGCGCGCTTGGCGAAGCGGGGCGCGGCAGCTATAGCTTTGCCAACACAGGTGATGAATGCCCGCAACGAAAACCGCTAACCGTAAAAAGACACGCCCGAAGGCAACGCCAGCGGCGATTGACCATATTCGCGGTGTGCCGAGTTGGGCCGATGCCACGGCCTGGCTCGCAGCCCGAACAATTGAAGACATTGAGTGCATTACGCCCGACCTTGCCGGTGTGCCGCGTGGCAAAATGATGCCGTCTTCGAAGTTTACGTCCGATACGTCACTGGCCCTGCCTTCTGCGCTGTTCCGCCAGACGATTTCAGGCGATTACCCGGAGGAGACAGGCGAATTTCGCTATGATCCGCGTGACGGCGATCTGAAACTGATGCCCGATCTGTCGACCTTGTCGGTGGTTCCATGGGAGAGCGATCCCACTGCCCAAGTTATCTGTGACCTTGTCGGGCCCGATGGCGAGCCTTCCTGGATTACGCCGCGCCAGGTTTTGAAACGTGTCGTCAGTGCGTATGCGGACAAAGGATGGAGGGCGGTCGTTGCGCCGGAGATCGAATTTTATCTCGTCGCTAAAAACACCGATCCGGACTATCCGCTCAAGCCGCCGACCGGGCGCTCCGGGCGTCCGCTGGCCGGTGGGCAAAGCTATTCGATCGCCGGCATCAATGAATTTGATGAACTGATCGACGATATCTACCACTTCTGCGAAGCGCAGGGCCTTGAGATCGATACGCTGATCCACGAAGAAGGGCCATCGCAGATGGAGATCAATCTGCGCCACGGCGATCCGCTTGCGCTGGCTGATCAGGTTTTCATGTTCAAGCGTACGATCCGGGAAGCTGCGCTCAAACACGACATGTACGCCACCTTCATGGCCAAACCGATCCAGGGCGCACCGGGTAATGCCATGCATGTCCACCAATCGGTGGTCGATGCAAAAACCGGCCGCAACATTTTCTCCAATGAAGACGGGTCAGAAAATGAATTGTTCCGTGCGTTCATTGGCGGGATGCAGCACTATCTGCCCAAGGCGCTGGTGATGATGGCGCCTTACGTCAATTCCTATCGCCGGATGACACCCGACGCCGCCGCGCCGGTCAACACAGCCTGGGGCTATGACAACCGCACAACAGCGCTCAGGGTCCCGAACTCCGATGCGCAATCACGGCGTGTGGAAAACCGCCTGCCCGGTTCAGATTGCAATCCGTATCTAGCTTTGGCCGCCTCGCTCGCCTGCGGCTATTTAGGGCTCGTCTATGGCCTGGTGCCAACCGATCCAACCGCCGAAACCGCCAATGAAGGCGATGTGGATCTGCCGCGCGGCCTGCTTGAAGCGGTTTCACTGTTGGAAGAAGAGCATGCGTTTGATGGCATTTTGGGGCGTGAGTTTATCGCCAATTATGCTGGGGTGAAGCGCGGCGAGTTTGAGACCTTCATGGAAGTGATCAGCCCCTGGGAGCGTGAGTTCCTGCTGCTCAACGTGTGACGCATGGTGCATACCAGTCCGATTGCGCCGGGTCACTCATGGTATGAAGCGACCGTCGATGATCGTCCGGCCTACCCTGCCCTTGATGGTGATCGCAAAGCCGATGTCTGCATTGTTGGCGGCGGCTTTACCGGCCTCTCAGCGGCGGTCGAAGCTGCCCAATTGGGAGCGTCTGTTGTGCTCTTGGAGGCGGCGCGGCTCGGCGATGGCGCGTCTGGGCGCAATGGCGGCCAG
>JBCCRB010000191.1:0-5847 GCA_039208465.1 Pseudomonadota bacterium | reverse complement strand
GCGGCAATCGCGGCAAGCGCGGCAAAGGTGCGGATATAGCCCACGGAATTGAGCAGGCGCACCACATAAATGCTGCCCAACAAAAAACCGGCAAAATAGGCGGTGCCCATCAGGCCGATCAGCCCGGTGGAAAAGCCCTCCGCCGCACCACGCACCGCAATCGCCGTGCCTTGAACGCCATTGCCTGCCAAAAGAATGGCAGCAGCAATCAAGAGGGGAATGAGCGGGCGAAGTTGGGTCACGGAAACGATCCACGGCAGGAGCGGCAGAGGCGGCAGCCTTACAATATTCAGGCCGTTTGACATCCCCGTTTTTGCGCCAATTGGCGTTTATCGCTACTTGGCCGTCAAAAATCCGCTTTTCGGGCAGGTGACCACGCCTTCCTTGGTGTCAAAGGGCACCGCCACGGTCTGCCATTCCAATTCAGGTGAGGCGCGATCGGGATACACAACTTCAAAATGGATATGCGGGCCTGAGGACCACCCGGTGCTGCCAACATAGCCGACCAAATCGCCGGCGCTGATCC
Source organism: Pseudomonadota bacterium (assembly GCA_039208465.1). Lineage (GTDB taxonomy): Bacteria > Pseudomonadota > Alphaproteobacteria > Rhizobiales > Rhizobiaceae > JBCBDX01. The sequence continues at coordinate 5,321 of JBCCRB010000191.1, read as the reverse complement.
GATCGCCCGGCTCCACCGCGATGCCATCCTTGACGAAGTGTGTGTAAACGCCGATTGACCCGTCGCCATGCTCAACCAGCAATTCATTGCCATCATCCATGAACGCTTCCGTTGGTCCCCCGCGCGATGAATCTTCCTTGACGAAGACGACTTTTCCGTCGCGGCTCGCGCGCACTTCTTCGCCGCGCGGTAACGGTATGTCGATGGCATGTTCGCGTGGTGGACGGTGGCTGAACAGGCCGCCGCAGCTTTGCGAAATTTTGACCCGACGCCCGGATTCGACCGGCAGGCGATAGACAATGTCGGGATCGTGTTGACCGAAAACGGAGCCAAACCGGTAGAAATACTCGAATTCATAGGCCCACGATCCGTTGCGTTCCGGCTCCAGCCAGAACAGTGCCCTGCGCGATTGAGGCGGTATTTGGAACAAAAGGCCGTCGGTGCCGGCAAACCGCATATTGTCGAGGTCAAGCGTAAACACGAGCGAGATGGTGACGTGCTCGAAATTGTTGACCGCAACAAAGTCCACCTGGTCGTCACCCTGCGTGAATTCGATGCAGATTTCATCGACACAGTTTTCGCGCAGCACATCGGATAGGGCCGGCTGCGCGGTGAAAGCCGCCAACAAGCTCCCAAACAGGCACGCACGAAAGCAGCGAACGGGAAAAAAAGACGCAAACTTCGTGATCATCTTTCGCTATCTTTGCCGCTATGAATTGATTTCGCCTGATTGCCACGGTACACGGCGGCGCCTCCCGAACAAAGCAAGGTATTCTCATGCACCGTTATCGTTCTCATACCTGTGGCGCATTGCGCGCTGATGACGCAGGATCCGGCGTCCGCCTGTCCGGTTGGGTGCATCGTGTGCGCGATCATGGTGGCGTTCTGTTTATCGATCTGCGCGACCATTACGGCATCACCCAAGTCGTCGCCGACCCGGACAGCCCCTGCTTTGCCGCTGCCGAAAAGGTGCGCGCCGAGTGGGTGCTGCGCATCGATGGTGACGTCAAGGCGCGCGATACCGAGGCCATCAATGATGATCTGCCGACCGGCGCCATTGAGGTGTTTGCCCGCGATCTTGAAGTCTTGTCGGCGGCAGCCGAATTGCCACTGCCGGTTTTTGGCGAGCCGGATTATCCCGAAGACATTCGCCTGAAATATCGCTTCCTCGATCTGCGCCGGGAGACGCTGCACAACAACATCATGATGCGCACCAAGATCGTCGCCGCCATGCGCGAAAAGATGGCGACTGCCGATTTCACCGAATTCTCAACGCCGATCCTGACCGCCTCATCGCCGGAAGGCGCGCGTGACTTCCTCGTGCCGTCGCGCCTGCATCACGGCCAGTTCTACGCGCTGCCGCAAGCACCGCAGCAATATAAGCAGCTGATCATGATGAGCGGCTTTGACCGCTATTTCCAGATCGCGCCCTGTTTCCGCGATGAAGACCCGCGCGCCGACCGCCTGCCGGGTGAGTTCTACCAGCTTGATCTGGAGATGAGCTTTGTCGAGCAGGAAGACATTTTGTCAACGATCGAGCCGGTCATCCGCGACGTTTTCAAACAGTTCGCCGACGGCAAGCCGGTCAGCGAAACCTTTCGCCGTATCCCCTATGATGAGGCGATCCGCAAATATGGCACCGATAAGCCGGACTTGCGCATTCCGATCGAGATGCAGTCGGTTGCTGAGCATTTTAGCGGCTCCGGCTTTAAAGTGTTCGCCAACATTCTGGCCAATGATGAAAAAGCCGATGTCTGGGGCATCCCGGTCAAGGGCGGTGGCTCGCGCGCCTTTTGCGACCGGATGAATTCCTGGGCGCAAGGGCAGGGCCAGCCGGGCCTCGGCTATATTTTCTGGCGCGAAGAAGGCGGTGCCGTTGAAGGCGCTGGGCCGATCGCCAAGAACATCGGTCCGGAACGCACCGAAGCACTGCGCTCGCAATTGGGTCTGGAGCCAGGCGATGCGGCGTTTTTTGCCGCCGGTGATCCGAAAAAGTTTGCCGGCTTTGCCGGCGATGCCCGCGTGCGCGCGGCTGAAGAGCTGGATCTGATCGACCGCGACCGGTTCGATCTGTGCTGGATCGTGGATTTCCCCTTCTATGAATGGGACGAGGACAACAAGCGGATCGAATTCTCGCACAACCCGTTTTCCATGCCGCAGGGCGGCGAGGCCGCGCTTGAAGCAGCGCGCGTTGAGGGCGACGAGGCGCTGTTGAACCTCAAGGCATTCCAATACGACATGGTCTGTAATGGTTTTGAGATCGCGTCGGGCGGCATCCGCAACCATTTGCCGGAGACAATGGTCAAGGCCTTTGAAATCGCGGGCATGTCGCGTGAAACGGTTGAGGAGCAGTTTGGCGGCCTCTACCGGGCGTTCCAATATGGCGCCCCGCCGCATGGTGGCATGGCCGCCGGTGTGGACCGGATTGTGATGCTGCTTTTGGGTGCGAAGAATTTGCGCGAGATCACCATGTTCCCGATGAACCAGCAGGCCGTCGATTTGCTGATGGGTGCACCGGGCACGGCGTCAAATGAGCAATTGATGGAATTGAATTTACGCCTAATGCCAAAGCCCGAATAGGACTCACTTCAGCGGCAGCCGCACCGCAAACCCGCTGTTTTTAAAGGAGCCACCTGAATGAAAACGGCCATCATCTTCGACTGTGAGTTCGTGTGCCTTGAGGGGTCGCAGCGGCGTTATTGGTGTGCAGCCCACGATCCCGACCCGGTTATTGCGCAAATTGGCGCTGTTAAGCTGGGTTTGGAGGGCGATTTTCCGATATTGGATACGCACATGGATTACGTGGTGCCACTTGACCGCTACGGCAACAAATATGTGCTCGATCCTTTCTTCATTGACCTGACCGGGATAACGAACGAGATCATTGACAGTAAGGGCGTCTCACTTGCTGACGCGTTGGCGCGCGTTGACGCCTTTTCAAATGGCGCGCGCTTTTGGTCCTGGGGCAAGGATGAGCTGAACATGGTTGCCATCAGCACCTATATCGCCGGTATTGATCCCATCATTCCGGCGCCGAGGTTCGACAACGCTGTAAAACTGCTGCTCGCAGCCGGTATGCCAGTGGAAGACGTGGCCCGGACCCCGAGCAATAAGCTGGCCGCTTATTACGCCGTGGACCATCCGCCGCTAAAGGGTCATGACGCCCGTGACGATGCTCTGTCGGTTGCCTACACGCTGCAACACCTGCTCTCTGCCGCGCAGTTGAGCATCGAAGCTTTTGAAAAATAGCGCCCGCAATACATTTTTGCGCCTATCCCGAAGCATTGAAACCAAGGCGCACAATCGCACCCCGCGATGCCTCATACACAAACCGCAATAAGCCGCGAAAACCAAAAAAACCAGCCAGGGCAGTGCTTTGGGCAGATTTGCGGAATCAGTTTTTTAAGCCGATGCCAGCCCCACAGGCCCATGCCGCCATCAGTCTACGATCCGGCTAGTCAAAACGCGGCTTGCAAACACGCCGAAAACGAGTGCGAACGCGCCATCAATCCAGCGGCGTGCTTTGGCATAGATGGAGACGACCGACCCCTTGGAGAACACGAGCGCAAACCCAAAAAAAGCCATTGCAGACGGAACGGCCACCGTGCCGATGACGGAAAGAAGCGTTGCCGGTGACGAACCGGCTGGAACCATAAAGGCAAAAAGCTGCCGCACATGACCAGATCAGCGATTCTGTCATCACGCCGGCAGCAAGGCAAAACGCGCTGCAGCGGCTTGAGCCCGAAATGGAAGACAATTTTTGAAGGCAGTGCTTCTCACACGTTCCATGTCATTGATTGACCGCCACGCTTTGTCATGATCGGTAAAACGCACGACATGTATCGGATATGGCGGCCAGCTAGTGCCAGCTAACCGCGCGCGCGTCAGTTCAGTTCATCGGCCGCAACAATCGGCGCCCTGAAATTGGGTGTCGAGACAGGCGCGCGACCACCACCAAACGGCACGGTAATGCCCAGCGCCACGGTGTGGATAAGCACACGCTCCCGGCTCCCGTTAGAATCGGAAGTCTGCAAAAAGTCGCCTTGATATCTTGCAAACCAGTCAATCTTGTCGACTAAGGGCGCCGAATACTCAGCAGTGGCTTGGACCCAATAGGAATCATCGCGCTGAGGTGGATCGCCGTCATCGCCGTCAAAATCACCAAAGCCAAATGCGCCGCTTGCTTCAAAGACACCGGGTCCTACTTCAAACGCACCACCGGCTCGCACAAAAAACAGATTGTCTAAATTGACTTCACTGTCAGGAAAAAGCCCGAAAACAGCGCCAGCCTGAACGAAATAATTATTGTGCACGACTTGCAAGCCGCCGCCGGCAAACAGCGCGCCGTCCTCGTCCGACTGAGGGCTTTGATCGAGCGTTGTTCCTGCGCCAAAAACACCAAAGCCGCCATATTGCGTAGGCCCTTGGCCATAAAGCGTATGCAGACCCACAGCCCCGTAATGACCGCTTAAATTATCGTCGGGCTCGTCACTGTTGGTCGTGCCGTGAATATCGATGGTCAAATCGCCGATAATTGTGAAATCGCCGACCGGCGCAAAAAGTGCAGCATATATGCCCACACCAAGCGTTTCGCCGCAAAGATCGCTGAGGGTATTCGGCTCGCACTCAGCAGCCACGCTGCTGCCCGCTGACAGGTCCTCGCGATTTGTCGTCAAAATACCCTGTACCCAAGCAGATAGTTCGCCGGAGAACGCCTGATCGATACGCATGTCAACGTCGGCGGGGTCGGCAGCATGCGCTGCGAAAGAGCTTGTGGCAATGATTGCGATCGCGGCGCAACCTGCAAGATATCTACGCATCGTCCCGATTACCTTATGCTCATTGATGTACCCCAATAAGCCCACGAACGCTCAAGCTATGCAAGCACGGGCACGAACTGAGATTTGGTCTGGTCGCTTTTCAACAAGTGTAGTGACCTTACGGCAACATTGGCAGTTTGCCTTAGCGGTGAGTAATCGCCCATATCGACAGTCAGGATGAAAAACCCAGCCAGGGCAACGCCTTGGCCGGGCTTTCGGAATCAGTTTTATAAGCCGATCTCAGTGTTTTTCGCCGTGGGCCTTACGACGCACCCGCCGGCACCGGCACATCCTCGCCCATCAAGCCTTTTTCCTTCAGTGACGCCCAAAAAGCGGTCGGGATCGGCGTCTCAAACCACGCGACAATCTGCTCTAATTCCGCCTTGCTACGCGGACCGGGAATAACCGACGAGACAAGCGCGGACCCTAGAGGAAATTGCAGGGCAGCCGCGCCTAGCGGTATGGCATGCGCATCGGCCTCAGCGCGCAGCGCTTCAACCT
>JBCCRB010000190.1:0-5856 GCA_039208465.1 Pseudomonadota bacterium | reverse complement strand
GGCGAGTTGATGTACATCGCGATTTCTTTTTTCGGGTTCTCTGCTTCCAGAAACAATAGCTGCGCGCAGACGAGCGAAGCCATCCCGTCCTCAATCGGTCCGGTGATGAAGATAATGCGTTCTTTAAGCAGCCGCGAAAAGATATCGTAGGCGCGCTCGCCCCGATTGGATTGTTCAACAACCATCGGCACGAGGTTCATTGCGGTTTGGTGCGGATCGCGCATGGGTGTCACCCTTTTTGTCTTGAATATGTCCGCGAGCGCGGCATGTGGGAATCGACGTGTTGCCTATAAATAGGGCGCGGACAGGTCGGCGCGCAAGGCTCGCCCTGTTTTTCCTGCGACCGCTGATAGAAATAAGATTGCGTTCGGGCCGATCAAGCAGAATAGAATACCAAATGCCCGCCCTTCCCCATTCCTTTCCGCGTGTACGCCTATCGCCGCGGGATCCGGATCTCGTCCAGGATCCGTATGCGTTTTACGCCCGCATTCATGAACAGGGCTCGGTTTTCTTCTGGGAGGATTATGGCCTTGTGGCTTTTGCGGGCTATGAGGCTGTCGATGCGTTGCTGCGCGATCGGCGTTTTGGCCGGCAGATCCTGCATGTTGCCAGCCGCGCTGAACTTGGCTGGCCGGAAATGCCGGCCCATTTACATGATTTCGACCGTGTCGAGCGCTATTCGCTTTTGGAATTGGAACCACCGGCGCACACCAAACTGCGCCGCTTGATCACCAGCGCGTTCGTTTCGCGCCAAGTGGAGACTTGGCGCGGTGCGATCCGGCAAACATGCCATGCGCAAATCGACCGGCTGGAACCGCTTGGCCGGGGCGATCTTTTGACCAGCTACGCCATGCAGGTGCCGCTGATCACGATTTGTAACCTGTTGGGTGTCGCCATCACACATGGGCAAAAACTGCTCGATTGGAGCCACGCCATTGTGCGCATGTATGTGCTTGATCCAACGCACGAGGAGCAGATCGCAGCCAACAAAGCAGCGCGTGACTTTGCGGTTTTTCTGGAGGAAGAGATTGCCCGCAAACGCGCGACGCCGGGCGATGATCTGCTTTCGGCGCTAATTGAGGTTGAAGCCGATGGCGAGAAGCTGACCATCGACGAACTCATCTCAACAACGGTCGTTCTGCTCAATGCCGGGCACGAAGCGTCGGTGCATCAGTTTGGCAATGCGGTGCGGACCCTGCTCACGTCACAACAAGATGTCGCGGGCCTGACCGGCACGGAAGAAAGCTGCGCGCTGACCGTTGACGAAGCGCTGCGGCACGATGCGCCACTGCACATGTTCACCCGGTATGCCCTGGAGGATTTGAGCCTCGAGATTGAAGGCCAGACGCTTGAGTTTCAAAAAGGCGATCAAATCGCCCTGCTGCTTGGCGCGGCAAACCGTGACCCGCGGGCTTTTGCCGAGCCGCATGCTTTTAGGCCCGGCCGATCGGACCAGAAAAATGTGTCGTTCGGCGCGGGCGTGCATTTTTGCATCGGCGCGCCGCTGGCGCGCATCGAATTGCAGGAGATGTTGTCAGTCCTGTTTGAACGCTTGCCGCAATGCCGACTGGCAAGCGCGCCGCGCTATGCCGATGTCTATCATTTCCATGGACTTGAAACGCTCGATCTAGAATGGTGATGTGCTGCTCTCAGATCGACGTGGGGCAAACATATGTCGAAAGGGACATCGCGAAATTCAACTTTCACGCTATGGATCGCATCGATGGTATGCGCTGCCTCCATCGGCCTGCCACTTCTCCTGTTCTTTTATCCCTGGCCTCTCTTGTGTTCGGCCTTCGCCCTGCCGGTTCTCTATGTATTGGCGCTCGTGTTTTTCGTATTCGCCCAGTTTGAACGATCACATCAATATTGGTGGCTGGTCTTCTTTACTTTGGCAGTCGGCAGTGCGATTTTTTCCTACGCCCATATCTATCTCGAACATGGCATTACAACGCAGCATTTACAGGCTGGCAGTCAAACGCGTCGGCTAACCGGCGAAGCCTATGTCGAAAGCCTTTACTTCTCGGTCGTCACCTGGACAACGCTTGGGTACGGAGATCTCGCCCCAGCGCCGCGTGTTCGGCTGCTAGCGGCATTTCAAGCGCTGCTCGGCTATACCAGCATGGGCGTACTTGTTGGATGTTTGGCCGCTACCGCCTTAGATCGGCGGTGAACAATTGGCCTTATCAGGCCAAGAACGAGCCCCAAATTGCCACTAAGACAAAAAGGGAAAAGGTCACGAGAACGCCGGTTGCTTGCAGGCGTTCAATCGGCGTCGGGTTTTCGGCGCCAAACAGCTTAGCAATTCGTTTTGTCATCGCGTTCTCCTTTCTGCTTTCAATATAGTTGTACCAACTTAAAAACTCAACGTCTGCGCAAACTTGTGCAGGCGACTCCACCCAGGCAGTCATCGCATTTAAGCCGAGAAACGACAGCGTTTTTCAATAGAGTTTCAGTTGCTCACTACCAAGGCCGCATTCAACAAACCTGGACGCCGCAAGCGCTGATGGCGAATTCTTCGGTCGGTTCGGTTCGAATGCCATCGAATTGGCGGCCGTCGGTACATTGCGCGCGCGCTTCATAAGTCCGCTGGCCGACCACACCGGTCTCGCTGGCATTGATGTAGAATTCCACATTGCATTGCTGCTCGGCGGCCAATTGGGCGCCGAGCTCGTCAAGCCAAGCGGGATCGGTTGACTGCGCAAGGACTGCGCCAGAAGCGGCCAGAAATCCTGTCAGAACGAGTGTACGAATAAACATAAAAAACACCTCCTTCAGCAAAACTGAAGGAAGTGTCTCACAGGGAAGATCCGGCGCCTTGCGCCAGATCAAAAACGCAAGTGTGCTGTTCGGTCAGGCCGCCTTGGCCAACGCCTGATCAATGTCAGCGATGATGTCAGCCTTGTCTTCAATGCCGATCGACACACGGATGACCTCATTGCCGGCACCGGCAGCATCACGCTGGGCATCGGTCAATTGACGGTGTGTTGTCGAGGCCGGGTGGATGACGAGCGAACGGGTGTCACCGATGTTCGCCAAATGCGAGAACATGCCCAGCGCCTCGACGAATTTGACGCCCGCATCGTAGCCGCCTTTCAGGCCGAAGGTGAAGACAGAGCCAGCACCGTTTGGCAGGTATTTCTGTTGCAGCGCGTGATATTCATCGCCTTCCAAGCCGGCATAGCGCACCCATGAAACCGCATCATGGGATTGCAAATGCTTGGCGACAGCCAGTGCATTGTCGCAATGGCGCTGCATGCGCAGGCCAAGCGTTTCTGCGCCGGTCAAAATCTGGAACGCGTTAAAAGGTGAAATGGCTGGGCCGAAATCGCGCAAGCCAAGAACACGGCAGGCAATAGCAAAGGCGATGTTGCCGACCGCCTCATGCAGGACAACGCCGGCATATTCTTCACGCGGCTCCGACAGCATCGGGTATTTGCCCTTCGTGGCTGACCAATCGAACGTGCCGCCATCGACGATCACACCACCCATCGAATTGCCGTGCCCACCGATAAACTTCGTCAGTGAGTGCACAACAATGTCGGCGCCATGCTCGATCGGGCGCACCAGGTACGGTGTGGCCATCGTCGAATCGACGATCAGCGGGATGCCATGCTTATGCGCAACGGCCGCAATTTTTTCCATGTCGGTGATCACACCGCCGGGATTGGCCAAACTCTCACAGAAAATCGCCTTGGTCTTTTCATCGATCTGGGCCTCGACCGCGTCCGCGTCATCCATGTCAGCCCAGCGTACCTGCCAGTCGAAGTTCTTAAAGGCCTGCCCAAACTGGTTGATCGAACCGCCATAAAGGCGTTTGGAAGCGATGAAGTTTTCGCCGGCCTGCATGATGGTATGGAAGATCAGCAATTGCGCGGCATGACCCGAGGCAACGGCCAGGGCAGCCGTGCCGCCTTCCAGCGCCGCGATCCGCTCTTCAAGAACCGCCTGTGTCGGGTTCATGATCCGCGTGTAGATGTTGCCGAACTCCTGCAGGCCAAACAGTTTGGCGGCATGGTCCGTGTCGCGGAACTGAAATGCCGTGGTCTGGTAGATTGGCGTTATCCGGGCGCCGGTGGTCGGATCCGGCTGCGCGCCGGCATGGATGGCTAGTGTGTCGAAACCCTGTGACATGGAAATTCCCTCCGCGAATTGGTTGAGCGCGTTATGTTGCAGAACCGGCCCCGGTGCAAAGATGTTTTTTTTCAGCTTTGCCTATCTGCGGAAATGAATTTGCGTATCGAGCACATAATCCGCAGTTTTTATGCATATTCGCGCCGCCCGTGCGCATCATTGTTCATCTTTTGACGACGGTATTTATCTGTTTGTGATGATTTTCTTTGACAAAGAAATATGTCACACCGATCCGACATCAGGAGATTATGTGATGGCTAAAAGCACTTCCGGCACGCCAGGCGCTCATATCGGGCACGCGCATTTGAAGGTGAGTGACCTTGAGCGGGCCGTCACCTTTTACCGCGACGTTATCGGCATGCGCGTGGTGCAATATTATGGACGCCAGGCGGCGTTTTTGTCGTTCGATGATTATCACCATCACCTTGGCCTCAACACATGGGAAAGCGCTGGGGGCACACCGCCGCCGAAGGGTCATACGGGGCTGTTTCACGTCGCCTTTGTGTTCCCTGACCGCGCCTCGCTCGGGCAAGTGATCGAGAGGGTGACTAAGGCTGGCTATCAACTGACAGGCGCATCTGACCATGGCGTCAGCGAAGCCGTTTATCTTGATGATCCAGACGGCAATGGGGTGGAACTCTACCGGGATCGCCCCCAAGCCGAATGGCCATGGGGCGAAGATGGCAGCTTGAATATTTTCAATCGTCCACTGGACGTTGCTGCGCTGGTCGAAGAAGGACGGCTGAGCGCGCAGATCTCAGCGTGATCGATCGTCAGGCGCCCGCCGTTACACCATCGCAAGCGCCACGACCCCGCAAAACGCCAAGCAGACCAGCGCGGCAGGCACTGTGGTGCGCATGATGATGCCTTCCTTGCCCGCAAGGCCGACGGTCGCACAGCCGGCGATGATGTTGTGCGGCGCGATGATGTTGCCGATGGCCGCGCCAACGCCTTGCGCCGCGATCATGGTGACCGGCGCCAAATCAATCAGGTTCGCGGTTGAAACCTGAAACTCGGTGAACAGGATGTTGGATGTCGTGGCCGAGCCGGACACGAAAGTGCCCAATGTGCCGACCAACGGTGCGAAAAGTGGCCAGGCGCTGCCGGTCAAGGCAGCAGATTGGGCAAGCGTTTCAATCATGCCGGTGTGCACCATCGTGCGCGACAGGGCCAACATCAGCATCAAGGCTAAACCGACCGGCAGCAATCGCATCATCGCCGCACCGGCAGCGGGCAAGACAAATTGGCTGCGCTTAAACAGCAATGCGGCCAGAACGATCGAGAGCATCATCAAGGTGCCAGGATGATAAAGCGGCGCAAAGGAACCGGAGAAAACGCTCATCAGTTCCCAGGCGATGGCGATCTCGTTGAGGCTCTGTTTAATGGATGGGATAAGCCGCGTGATGAGGATCAGCCCGACAAGCAGCAGGTAAGGCACAAGGTCCGGTATCAGGGGTCTTAGCGCCACTTTGCCGATGGCACCCATTTTGCGCAGGCTGACGAGAAAGATCGCCAATCCGATCATGGCACCGGCCAGCGCGGGCAGTTCCGGCCCTGTGAAACTCGCCAAGAGCAAAAACGGGACGACAAAGCAGACACCAGCCAATGCGCCAATGCCAAGGTCGCGGCGTGTCATCGGACCATCATCGGCCAGACGCATCAGGACCCAAAGCAAGCCAAAGCCGATCAGGCAATTAATGGCCGCGATCAAGCCTGAAATCT
>JBCCRB010000189.1:0-5887 GCA_039208465.1 Pseudomonadota bacterium | reverse complement strand
GTAGGCTGTCTTGCCAAGGCAGGCGGACGACCCGTAAACGAAGCGAAAAATGAAGCCGGCAAATATACCCCATCCCGCCAACTCGGCCGCAAAGAAATTGATATTGCCGAAACGGAAATGCCCGGCCTGATGGCGTGCCGCGAAGAGTTTGGCGCGGACAAACCGCTGAAAGGCGCGCGCATTGTCGGCTCGCTGCACATGACGATCCAGACGGCAGTTCTGATCGAGACGCTGGTCGAGCTTGGCGCCGATGTGCGCTGGGCATCCTGCAACATCTTTTCGACGCAAGACCATGCCGCCGCCGCGATTGCCAAAGCCGGCGTGCCGGTCTTTGCCGTTAAAGGCCAGACGCTGGAAGAGCATTGGGACTATCTCGATAAATCCTTCATGTTCCCCGAAGGCGCCAACTTGATCCTCGATGATGGTGGCGATGCGACCTTGTATGTTCTGCTTGGTGCGCGCGCTGAAGCGGGCGAAGACATTATTCCGGTGCCGCAGTCGGAAGAGGAAGAAGTGATCAAGGCGCAAATCAAAAAGCGCATGGCCACGAGCCCTGGCTGGTTCACCAAGACACGCGAACAGATCAAAGGTGTCTCGGAAGAAACCACAACGGGCGTCAATCGCTTGTATGCCCTCGTTCAGAAGAACGAATTGCCGTTTCCGGCGATCAATGTGAACGACTCGGTCACCAAGTCGAAGTTCGACAACAAGTATGGCTGTAAGGAATCCCTTGTCGACGGCATCCGCCGTGCGACCGACACCATGATGGCTGGCAAGACGGCTGTTGTCTGCGGCTATGGCGATGTGGGCAAAGGCTCGGCAGCATCGCTGCGCGGCGCTGGTGCGCGCGTGAAGGTTACGGAGATTGACCCGATCTGTGCGCTGCAAGCGGCGATGGACGGCTATGAAGTGACCACGCTTGAAGACACTGTTGAGGATGCGGACATCTTCATCACGACGACCGGCAACAAGGACATCATTCGCATCGAACATATGCGGCAGATGAAGGATATGGCGATTGTCGGCAATATCGGCCATTTCGATAACGAGATCCAAGTCGCCGCGCTTCGCAATCTGAAGGTGACCAACATCAAAGATCAGGTCGATATGTATGAGATGCCGTCGGGCAACCGCATGATCCTGTTGTCGCAGGGTCGTCTTTTGAATTTGGGCAATGCAACAGGCCACCCATCTTTCGTCATGTCGGCCTCGTTTACCAACCAGGTGCTGGCGCAGATCGAACTCTGGCAGAATGCCGATAACTACAAAAATGACGTCTACATCCTGCCCAAGGAGCTCGACGAGAAGGTTGCGCGACTGCACCTGGCAAAGATCGGCGCCAAGCTGACAGAGCTGGCACCGGAGCAGGCCGACTATATCGGCGTGAAGGTGGACGGTCCGTACAAGCCGGAACATTACCGCTACTGATACTCGGTAATCCTACAAAAAAGCCCGCAAAAGCAGTTTTGCGGGTTTATTTTTTATCAGACTCTTTTCGGCGATTCGCGCGAGCGGTATTGTGCAGTGATTCGGAGGCGCATTTGGCCAAGCCGTTATTCGGAAGCCAGATTGTCTTGAGGGGACGCTGAAACAAGGAGCAGGCATGCCTGCGGATCGGCCACACGCGAGCAAGGCTCTTGGACTTGTCGGACGCCGCGCTGGCCCGGCTCTGAAAAAGTACGCGCTTGCGCTGGCCGGCAACAGCATGTTGATGGGCAGCGCCATGGCGCAAACCGTCGATGACCGGAGCCTGCCCGGCATACCCCTAACCTTTGGCCTTCAGGTTGGGACCTTTGAAGTTGTTCAATTGGCCGTTTTTGCCGGTGCGTTGATCGCCGCCTTTGTCTCTGCCGGTTGGCTCATCAAGGAGCGTGGCCGGATCGCTGGCCAGAATGCGGCGTTGCGCGGCAAGCTTTCGGCCACAAGCGCTCGACTTGCACAATTGGAAGCGCTGGCAACCATTGAAGGTCAAAAGGCGATCATCTGGTCGAGCGGAACAAGCGGGCCGATTACTTTTGGCACACTGGACAGCCAAGCTGGCGCGCCGGACCGCACGTCTGACTTTCTGGCGTTCGGGCGTTGGCTGACACCGCAAAGCGCAGCCAGGCTCTCGCAAGAAATCGCTGAGTTGCGCCGCAACGCTACGCCCTTTGGGATCACGGTTGAAACAAAGGCTGGCACTTTTCTGGATGCGACCGGCCGCACGGCTGTCGGCACAGCGGTAATCCGGTTTTCCAATCTGTCGAAGGTGCGCGAGGAACTGGCGCATATGGAGGTGGATCGCAAACGCATCACCGACACGCTGACCACAATCCAGGCACTTCTTGATCGTATCGACATTCCGTTCTGGCTGCGTGGTGCCGATGGTCGCCTGACCTGGACCAACCGGGCATTTGCCAGTTCGGTCGATTGCGCTGGCAATGATGAAGTGATCACCAAACAATCGGAATTGTTCGGCGCGCAAGCCCGCGAGAAGATCCGCGACGGCTTGGCGCAAGAAGGCTTCGATGGCGATCTGTCGACCGTGGTCAGTGGTGACAGGGTGATCTTTCAGGTAACTGAGGCGAAGGGGCCGTTCGGCAGCGCTGGCCATGCGGTTGATCGAAGCGAGACCGAGGCAGTGCGCGAGGAATTATCGACCACAATCCGCAGCCACGAGGAGACGCTGAATGAGCTCACCACTGCGGTAGCGATGTTCGATGTCAACGCGACGATGCTGTTTTATAATAATGCGTTTCAGGATTTGTGGGAGCTGGATGCGCATTACCTGGCCTCAAACCCAACCATGGCGATGTTCCTTGATCGCATGCGCGAGCAGGGCCAGCTTCCGGAAATGCCAGAATGGCGGCGCTGGAAACAAGACGTCCTGGATTCTTTTAAAGCGATCGAACCCCAATCCCATCTTTGGCACTTGCCTGACCGGCGCACGGTCCGCGTTTTTGCCAACCCGCATCCGCGTGGTGGCATGACTTGGATTTTTGAAAACCTGACCGAACGAATTAATCTGGAAAGCCAGTACAAGACCATGCAGCGGGTTCAGGGACAGACGCTCGACCATTTGGCTGAAGGTGTGGCCGTGTTTGCCTCCGACGGCTATTTGAAGCTGGCCAATCCGGCATTTGGAAAATTCTGGGGCGTGCTTCACTTGCTCGATGGCGATCCGATGCATGTGCGTGACATTATCGAACACCGGCGCAACGCCGATGATGACACGGCAGAATTATGGGAAGAGATGGCTGGTGTTGTCACCGATTTTGCTGAAGACAGGATCAATCTGACCGGGCGCACCCAGGTTTCAGACAAGACGTTATCCTGGATGGTGGTGCCGCTGCCAAACGGGCAGACCATGCTGACCTTCGTTGACATGTCGGCTGCCGAGCAGGTGGAACGGGCGCTGCGCGAACGCAATGAAGCGCTTGAGCAGACGGCCGAATTGCGCAGCCGCTTCATCAAACATGTCAGCCATGAACTGCGCGCGCCGCTGACAACGATCAAGGGTTTCACTGACATGTTGCTTTTGGGCACGGTCGGGGCGCTTAGCGAATCGCAAAGTGAATATGTCAATCATATCAGCGCGGCGTCCGGCACGCTGGTCAACATCACCGACGCGATCCTTGATCTTGCATCGATTGATGCAGGCATTTTTGAGCTGAAGCCGGAACAGACGGTCCCCGCCGACATCATGAGCCTTGCCGCCGACCAGATCAGGCCGCGCCTTGAAGAACATGATGTGAAACTGAAGCTTGATGTGAAGAAAGCGCCCGACATGATCGTCGCCGATCCGGCGCGGCTTCAGCAGGTTTTCGAAAACATTCTCAATAATGCGGCTGACTTTGCTCCGAACGGGTCGATTGTCACCTTTTCCTGCCGCGGCGTTGACGAGGCGGTGGAGTTTGTCATCGCCGATGAGGGGCCGGGCTTGGTCAGCGATGACACAAACCAATTGTTCGAACCATTTCACACCGAACAGGCCGGGCGCCGGCGTGGGGCCGGCCTCGGATTGGCGCTGGTGCGCAGCCTGATCAATCTGCATGGCGGCTTGGTTTCCATCGAAGCACGCGACAATGGCGGCACCCGCGTGGTTCTTTCACTGCCAACCGTGCCAGCGAAATTGAGCGTGGCCGCCGAATAGGTGATGATGGAGCTCACTGCGCTCAGCGAAGATGATCTGAAAATCTTTGCCCAGGATGTGGCAATTGCCTGCCGACCGGGCGACTGCATCGCCCTGAAAGGTGATCTGGGGGCCGGCAAGACAAGCTTTGCGCGAGCCTTCATCCGCTATCTGGCGGGGGCAGATATCGACGTGCCCAGCCCGACTTTTTCGCTTGTGCTGCCCTATGATGATCTCAGCCCACCGGTGCACCATCTTGATCTTTACCGGATTGGTGATGCGGACGAATTATCCGAGCTTGGTCTTGATGAAGCGTTGGAGACCGGGATCGCCCTGGTGGAGTGGCCGGAGCGGGCCGCCGATGCGCTTCCAGCGTCCAGTCTGGTTATCTCCATAGCCGTCGCGACCCATCATGATGATATGCGGGACGTTGTCGTGAGCGGTGGGGCGGACATTGTCGCGCGTGTTCAGGCGAGTTTGCAGGCACGGCAGTTTCTATCAGCACAAGAAGCAGCTTATGGGGAAAGGCGTACTTTTTCTGGCGATGCCTCAACACGGCTTTATGAGACCGTGACCGACCGGCACGCCCAGCGGTTCCTTATGATTGCGCCGCGGCAAGCCGACGGCCCACCGATCCGCGATGGCAAGCCCTACTCACAATTGGCGCATCTGGCTGAAGACATTGTGCCGTTCGTGGTCATCGCCTCAGCTTTACGGGCGCACGGTTTTCGCGCACCGCGTATCGACGCATACGACCTTGAACCGGGCTATGTGCTGCTTGAAGATCTTGGCCGTGGTGGCGTTCTGGATGCTGACGGGGCGCCGATCGCCGATCGCTACCAAGAGGCAAGCCGGTGCCTTGCGGCACTTCACCAGTGCGACTGGCAACCGGCCTTATCAGGCGCCGGGTCGCAGCATGTTTTGCCGCACTATGACAGGGATGTTTTCAATATCGAGGCAGCACTGTTGCTCGATTGGTATGTGCCCGCCGAAACCGGGCGAGAAGCCGGTACCGCGATGCGGCAAGACTTTACCGCCATCATGGATGATCTTTGGGCAAAGCTTGACCAGGGCCGGTTCACAATTCTTCTGCGCGATTTCCACTCACCCAACATCGTCCATGATGGATCAAAAACAGGTGTCAACCGGATCGGGCTGATCGATTTCCAGGATGCACTGTGGGGTCCGGCGGCTTATGATCTGATGTCGCTGGTTCATGATGCGCGGGTAACGGTGCCGGATACGCTCGGGCAAAAGCTCATGGCCGATTATTGTGCTCAGCGCGCCGCCACCGAGGAAGCGTTCGATGCCGAGGCCTTCCAAATGGAGGCCGGGATTTGCACGGTGCAGCGGCTGTGTAAGATTTTGGGGATCTTCCACCGGCTTAACCGCCGTGACGGTAAGCCGGCCTATTTGCAGCATCTGCCCCGGATAAAATCCTATTTCGAAAGAACGCTGTCTGACAACACACCGGCACGGGCCGCTTTGGCGCCGCTGGCACGATGGTGGTCGGCCGCCGGTCTCGGGAGCAATTGATGATGCGCGCGATGGTGCTGGCCGCGGGATTTGGCAAACGATTACAGCCGATAACACTGGAAAAGCCGAAGCCGCTGGTGGAAGTGGCCGGTCGCACATTGTTGGACCGCGCCCTCGATCAGCTTGCGCGGGCGGGCATCGAAACGGCTATTGTCAATGTCCACTATCTTGGCGAAAAGATCATGGCAGTCGCGGAGGCTGGCCATCATCGCGTGGCCATGACGATCAGCGATGAACGCG
>JBCCRB010000188.1:0-5933 GCA_039208465.1 Pseudomonadota bacterium | reverse complement strand
TTGACGGAAGATGCCATCACAGATCATCCCGGAAATGTTTGAGCAGATGGGCGACCGGGTTCGGCGCTGCCTGGCCGAGACCGCAAATGCTGGCATCGCGCATTACGGCTTCTAGGTCGCCGATTGTTTGTTCGTCCAGCGGACCGGGCGCTGACAACAGCTTGACCATTTTTTCCGTCCCACTGCGGCATGGCGTGCATTGGCCGCAGCTTTCATGCTCGAAGAACTTCATCAAATTGATGACGGCTTTCTTGATATTGTCCTTGTCCGAAAGAACCACCACGGCGTGCGAGCCGACAAAGGCGCCCTCCTCGGCCAATTGGCCGCCAAAATCGAGCGGGACATCGCCTAAGGAGGCCGGCAATATGCCGCCCGAAGCGCCACCTGGCAGGTATGCTTTGAAAGCGTGCCCTTCGGCCATGCCACCGCAAAAATTGTCGATGAGTTCGTTCACGCTGGTCCCCGCCGGTGCAATCACAACGCCTGGCTTCTTCACCCGGCCCGAAACGGAGTAACTGCGCACACCGGGATGGTCTGGTTTTCCCTTCGAGGCAAACCATTGCGCGCCGTTTGTGAGGATGTCGGGCACCCAGGACAATGTCTCGACATTGTGGTTCAGCGTCGGCCGACCGAACAGCCCAACTTCGGCTATGTAGGGCGGGCGATGGCGCGGCAGCCCGCGTTTGCCTTCAATGCTTTCCAGCATGGCGCTCTCTTCGCCGCAAATATAAGCGCCAGCCCCGCGTCTCAGTTCCATCGGGATGATATCGATCCCGGCGTGGTCGAGGGCTGCCATTTCACGCTGCAGAATCTCCAGAACCGCCGGATATTCATCGCGCATATAGATGTAGATTTTTTCGCAGCCGACCACGCGGGCCGCGATCTGCGCGCCCTCCAGCATCCGATGCGGCTGGCTTTCCAGCCAAAAGCGATCTTTGAATGTCCCGGGTTCGCCTTCATCGCCATTGATCGTCAGAAAACGCGGACCGTCAAAGCCGCGCACAATCGACCATTTGCGGCCGGCCGGAAAACCGGCACCGCCGAGGCCCCGCAGGCCCGCGTCCGACATGATGGTAATGGCCTCATCGGCGGTCATTCGGCCCGATTGAATTGCCTCAAGCGCGCCATAACCGCCGCCGCCCCGATAGGCGTCAAAGGTCTCGTAATCCGGGATTTCAGGATCAATGCTGGTCATCGCGGCGATTTTTTCCGGCGTGGCATCATCAACCGCCCGCTTGCCGAATTGCGCTGCCGGCGCATTGGCGCAGCGCCCGATACACGGCACGGGCTGAATGCGGACTTTCTCGCCGTGCGAGCTTTTGAGGTCGTTAATGAGGTTTTCGGCGCCAGCCATCATGCACGCAATGCTATCGCAAACCCGGATCGTCGTCGCCGGCGGTGGTTTCTGTCCTTCTTTCACGATATCGAAATGGTGGTAGAAACTTGCCACTTCATAGACTTCCACCTGCGACAGGCGGAACAGGTCGGCCAAGGCGGCCAGGTAGCCAGCGCTCAAATGGCCCTGATCGTCCTGGATCAAGTGGAGTGCCTCGATCAGCAGATCCCGCCGGCGCGGCATGTCCCCAAGGATGCGCGCGACGCTCTCAAGGTCGGCATCGCCAACCTGACGCCCTTTCGGCAACCGGCTTTTGCGGCGGCGCGATTGATCGCTTTTCTGATCGATGATCGTCGTAATGGCCATGCGCCGCGGTTCCTCCGGTTTTCCTTATGGCAGAGTGGCTCTCAAAATGCGGGACAAATCTGCGTCAAAGACACGTCGCAAACCCGCAGGTCGCGGTAACCTCTTTCTAAATCTTGTCGGTTATGGAGTACGCAGTGCGGAGTACACAATTTGCTGGAACATCTCGTCAATGCGTCATGGGTCGATAAAGACCGGCTGAAATATTACCCGTTGATCCTTATTGGTATGCTGGCAGCTGCGACCGCATACGTGCTGGCGTCCAATGGCGGGCTGTTGCCGAATGGAAACCCGTTTGGTGGTGATTTTGTCAGTTTCTGGGTAGCTGCGCGTGAGGGTTTGTTCGGCGATCCGACCATCGCCTATGCCCGTGAAACATTTGAGCCTGCGCAACAGGCCCTGTTTCCGGAAGCCGGCTTTTTCGCGTTTTTCTATCCGCCGCATTTTCAACTGATGCTTTTACCATTTGGTGGCCTGCCGTTCACGGTTGCGCTTTGGCTTTGGCTGGCGGCTACATTTGTGTTTGTGGGCTGGGTTCTCACCCGCATTACGGGGGATGTACGCCTCACCTTGCTCTTGGCGCTTGCGTTCCCGGCCGCGTTCTTGAACATCTCGCATGGCCAGAACGCGTTTCTGACCGCAGGACTGTTTGCGTTTGGCCTCTATCTTTTACCAACGCGGCCCGTGATCGCTGGCATCATGTTTGGCCTGCTCACCTTCAAGCCGCAGCTTGGTGTTCTTATTCCCGTCGCGTTGCTGGCTGCCTGGCAGTGGAAGTCTTTTGTTTCGGCAGGCGTCACCACGCTTTTGCTGGTTCTGTTCAGCGGCATGGTGCTTGGCATCGATGTATGGCTCGCCTTTTTGGCTCAAACCACGGATGCAACCGCGGTTCTCGAACAGGGGTCGGTTGGCTTTGCCAAGATGATTTCTGCCTATTCGGGCCTGCGCGGTTTTGGCCTGCCGTACGGTTTGGCCATGGCGGTGCATGTGTTGGTCAGTCTCGCCGTGCTTGTCGCTATTGTCCTTATCTGGCGCCGATCGTCACACGTGCCCTACGCCCTTAAATGCGGTTTGCTCTTGGTCGGGGCGCTGATCGTGACGCCGTTCGGCCTCAACTATGACCTTTATCTGCTTGCACCGGCGGCCGCCTATTTCATTGCTAGCATTGGCTGGGACAAGATGGACGGGGTTGAGCGCAACAGCCTGATCGCGGGCTTTTTTCTGCCGATCACAATCCTGCTGACCATGACGGAGGGCTATTCCCTAGCGCCCTGGATCGTTTTGCTGGTGTTTGGTGCTTTTGCCGCCCGTGCCTTTGGCCGCACCGTATCACCGGCAGGAGCAGGCGCAACGGCTGTTCCGGCCGAATAGAAAAAGGGCGCCGTTGGCGCCCTCTTCCGTTCATTGCTATCAAGTCTACGCGATTATTGCGGCAACTGATCGTCGACGCCCTGGACGTAGAAGTTCATGCCCAGCAGTTCGCCGATTTCAGCGCGCGCGCCTTCGGCCAGCCATTCTGTGCCATCCTGTTTCATGATCGGGCCAGTAAACGGCTCAAGGCGACCAATCATGATGTCACGCTCGGTAATCTTGGCGCGGGCTGCCACGTCATAGGGCATGTTGCGATAGGGTGCCATCGCCACATGGCCTTCGATCATGCCGCCCCAGACATCCTGCTGTTCCCAAGTGCCGTCCAGAACGGCGCCTACACGCTCAACGTAATAGGGACCCCAATCATCGATGATGGATGTCAGCTGGGTGTTTTCACCAAAGGCCTGCATGTCGGAGGCTTGGCCAAACGCTTTGATGCCACGTTCCTCGGCGACCTGCATGGCGGCCGTTGAGTCCGTGTGCTGGGTAACGATGTCAACGCCCTGGTCAATCAATGCCTTGGCGGCGTCGGCTTCTTTGCCCGGATCAAACCATGTGTTGACCCAAACTACTTTCAGCGAAAAGTCAGGGTTAATCGATTGGGCGCCCAGGATGAACGAGTTGATGCCGCGCACCACTTCCGGGATCGGGAAGGACGCGATGTAGCCGGCAACACCGGTTTCGGAGATGCTTGCGGCGATTTGGCCTTGAATGTAACGACCCTGATAGAATTTGGAGTTGAAGGTCGTCACATTGTCGCTTTCGCGCTTATAGCCCGTGGCATGCTCAAACTTCACATCGGGAAATTTGGCTGCAACCTTGTTGGTGGCATCCATGTAGCCGAATGAGGTTGTGAAGATGATGTTACAACCGGAGCGTGCGAAACGCTCAATGGCGCGTTCCGCATCGGCACCTTCCGGCACGCTTTCCAGATACGCAGTTTCGACACGATCACCGAATGCTTTTTCAACATCCAGCAGACCCTGGTGGTGTTGGTAGCTCCATCCATAATCGCCAATCGGCCCCACATAGATAAAGCAGGCTTTTGCGTCGGCCGCGGCGGCCCCGCTCACCGCTACGCCAATTGCAGCGGCTGCGCCCAACAAGGTTGTCGTCAATTTCTTCATGTTCAGTTCTCTCCCCGGAGTTTGAACGGTTTCCATTTATGTGCAGGCTGTTTGACGCTTTTTCGCGTATCCCGCTTGTTCAGCCCATCTGATTACGTGTCCGGCACGAAAGGTCTTCCCAACATGGCCGGTGTGTTTTTCATCGTCATCCGCCTGTTTGCGGAAATCAAGACCAGAACGACAATCGTTGCAACGTAAGGTAACGCGGACAGAAATTGCGAGGGTATCGCAACGCCCTGCGCCTGGGCATGAAATTGCAGGATCGTGACGCCGCCAAAAAGGTATGCGCCGATCATAACGCGGCCCGGCAGCCAGGAGGCAAAGACGACAAGTGCCAGCGCGATCCAGCCCCTGCCCGCTGTCATGTTCTCTGTCCATTGCGGCGTGTAGACCAGTGATAAATGCGCACCGGCGAGGCCCGCGCACGCACCGCCGAACATAATCGCGAGATAGCGCACGCGCTGAACATTGATGCCAAGCGCGTGTGCGGACGCATGGTTGTCGCCCACCGAGCGTAGGGTCAGGCCCGCACGGGTGGAAAAGATGAACCAGCGCAACCCAATCACGAGCGCTATTGAGATGTAGAAAATCGGGTCCTGTCCGAACAGGATTTTGCCGATCAGCGGAATGTCGGTGAGCACCGGTATGGTGATGGCTTCCAGCTTGACGCCCGGAAGCCCGATGAAGGCTTCACCCGCCATGCCGGAAACACCCAGGCCGAGCAGTGTCAGCGAGAGGCCTGTCGCAACTTGGTTGGTTGCGAGGGTGATGGTCAGAAAAGCAAACAGCAATGAAAACAATGCGCCGCAGATCGGAGCAAGCAATACGCCCGCCCAAGCATTGCCGGTCAATTGAGCCGCGGCAAACCCCGAGACGGCGCCGATGATCATCATGCCTTCAACGCCCAAATTAAGCACGCCACTGCGTTCAACGACCAATTCACCCAGCGCGGCCAAGAGCAGCGGCGTGGCTGCGGTCATGATCGTCAAGGCGATGGCTTCGAGCATTTCCGGGCTCATGATGCGCTCCCCTGCCCGACCGGTGCGGCGCTGGGGATCCGCACCAGCTTGATCTTGTAGTTGATCAGCGTGTCGCAACTGAGCACCGAGAACAGGATCAGGCCCTGGAACACGGCTGCAACCTTGTCGGAGATGCCTAGAGAGATTTGTGCAGCCTCGCCGCCCAAATAGGACAGTGCCAGGATTAAACCTGCGGCGACGATACCCAGCGGGTTCAATCGACCGAGAAACGCAACAATGATGGCCGTAAAGCCGTAGCCGGGTGAGATGGTCGGGCGCAATTGACCGATCGCGCCGGCCACTTCGGAGATGCCCGCCAATCCGGCCAGCCCGCCTGAAACCAGAAACGCGAAAAACACCATTTTGCGTTGCGAAAAACCGGCGAAGCGTCCGGCACGCGGGCTGGCGCCCAGCACTCGGATTTCAAAGCCCTTCATGGTTCGGCTCATCATCAGCCAGATGACAAGCGCTGCGATGATGGCGAACACAAATCCATAATGGGCACGGCCTGACGCTGACATGATTTCCGGTAGTATCGCGTCCGCGTGAAACGACCTTGTCTCCGGAAAATTGAAGCCTTCCGGATTTCGCCACGGCCCGCGCACCAGCCAATCGAGGAAAAGCTGGGCCACGTAAACCAGCATCAGGCTGGTGAGGATTTCATTGGTGTGAAAACGGGCCTTGAGCAATGCCGGTATCGCCGCGTACGCGGCACCG
>JBCCRB010000187.1:0-5942 GCA_039208465.1 Pseudomonadota bacterium | reverse complement strand
GCGCCGCGATTGCCGGCCTCCATGACGCCAGGGCCGCCGCCCGTGACGACGACCATTTCCTTGTTGTAGGTCGAAGCGGAATAGCGCGAGCATATGGCAGCAAATTTGCGCGCCTCGGCATAATATTTGGCGTTTGCCTCGAGGTTTTTCTTTTGGGTTTCGTTTTTGGCCGCCCAGGCATCGCCGCCGGGCTCGGGGATACGCGCGCCGCCGAACATGACCACGGTTGATTGGACACCGCGTTCGGCCAGAAGCATTTCCGGTTTAAGCAACTCTAATTGCAAGCGAACCGGGCGCAGTTCCTCGCGGCACATGAATTCGGCATCATCAAAAGCCAGCTTGTAGGCCGGTGCACGGGTTTGCGGCGTATCGGGCACCGATTTGGCCCGGGCCATGTCATCATGTGAACTGACCAGAGGGTCCCACGCATCATCCGTCACTTTTTTCATGGCCATAGGCTGCCCGTCCTCCCTTGTTTTTAAGCGCGCGAATCTTTTGCCGCGCACGTTGACCCGTTACGGGTGCTGAAATAGGTACCCCGCCAAGACATCAATGCCAAACAATAGATAGTGGACGGGGAAACCTTCATGACCGACCAGGCCGCGCTGCAAAGCGCCATCGAGACAGCGTTTGACGCGCGCGACACGATTTCCACGACCACCACAGGCGAGGTGCGCGACGCTGTTGATGCGGCGCTTACTCTTTTGGACAGCGGACAGGCGCGCGTTGCCTCGCGTGAAGCCGATGGCTCTTGGACGGTTCATCAATGGCTGAAGAAAGCGGTGCTACTGTCCTTCCGGCTCAATGACATGGCGGCGATCCCCGGCGGACCTGGCAATTCAGGCTGGTGGGACAAGGTGCCTTCGAAGTTTGATGGTTGGGGTGAAAATCATTGGCGTGCCGCCGGGTTTCGGGCGGTGCCAAACTGCGTGGTGCGCCATTCAGCCCACATCGCAAAGAATGTCGTGTTGATGCCTTCGTTCGTGAATTTGGGCGCTTACGTTGATGAAGGCACGATGGTCGACACATGGGCAACAGTCGGCTCATGCGCGCAGATCGGCAAGAACGTGCACTTGTCCGGCGGTGTCGGGATTGGCGGCGTTCTGGAGCCCATGCAGGCCGGACCGACCATCATTGAGGATAATTGCTTTATCGGCGCACGATCTGAAGTGGTCGAAGGCTGCATCGTGCGCGAGGGTTCTGTTCTTGGCATGGGTGTCTTCATCGGCAAATCGACAAAGATTGTGAACCGGGCAACCGGCGAGATTTCCTACGGCGAAGTGCCGCCCTACTCCGTCGTTGTGGCCGGCACGATGCCCGGCAAGCCGCTGCCCAATGGTGATCCGGGGCCGAGCCTTTATTGTGCCGTGATCGTCAAGACAGTGGATGAAAAGACCCGCTCCAAGACCGGGATCAATGAGTTGCTGCGAGACTGACACGGATGAGCGAACCACTGCCGGCACCAACGGTCAAATGGCTTCTGTTTAGCTTTCGCGGGCGGATCGGGCGTAAGTCCTTTGCGCTCGGCGCGCTGATGATGGTGCTGATCCAATTTGCCATCGTTGCCTGGCTCGCAGGCCTTGGCGAAGGCACGGGCGGTGATATTCAGCTATCGGGTGGAGAGGCCATTATGGCCTTTTTCGTGATGATCGGCTTCTGGATCGCAATGGCCTGGGCTTTGCTCGCAATGGCGGCAAAAAGACTGCACGACCTCGATTTGCCAGGCATTTTGGCTGTGTTGTTGATCATTCCCGCGATTTCTCTCCTGACCTTCCTGGCACTGGCTTTCATGCCAGGCAGCCGGAACACCAACCGGCACGGCCCGCCTCCGTTTGCCCGCGACTGAAAAGAAAATTTAAGGTCGCTCTGCTAAATTTGCCGACATGCCTTATCGCACGTTGGACAGGTACAAGATCACCAAGACGGCCGAAACGCTGGAACAGCGCATCGCCGAAAGGTTTCCGCAATCCAGCCTGCGAAATGTTGCGCGCGAGGTAGCCGGCGCCACTGTTGAGCTTGGCGAACATGCCCAGCATATGGCGCGGCCGATCTGGTGGCTGCGCCTGGCCATCCTTGCGTTTCTCGGCGCCTGCCTTTTTCTGTTCAGTCAAGTTGGAACGTTCATTCAGATTGATACGCTGTCGTCTGAAAATCCCAGCGATCTGGTGCAGACGCTTGAAGCGGGCATCAACACGGCCGTTTTTGCCGGGATTGGCATTTTTGGATTGGCCAATCTGGAAATGCGCATGAAACGCTCGCGGGCCTTGAAAAGCCTGCATGCGATGCGATCGATCATCCACATTATCGATATGCATCAGCTGACGAAGGATCCGTCTGCCTTTTCCGGCGGCTATCATCGCACCGAGCATTCGCCGGAACGGACGCTGACGCCCAATGAGTTGGCGCGCTATCTTGATTATTGTTCGGAGCTTTTATCCATTACCGGCAAAATTGCCGCGCTCTATGCGCAATCATTGGATGATGATGTGGTGGTCGGCACGGTCAATGACATTGAGAGCCTGGGGACCAATTTATCACGCAAGATCTGGCAGAAGATCATGTTGATCGAGACGGTCGATTGACGCTGATGGAGCGCCTGCTACACAAGGCCCGATGACTGTTTACCCAACAAACCCCGCCGACAATCTGGCGGCTCTCATTCGCTGCGCTTCGGTGACACCGGCCGATGCGGGGGCGCTGAGGACGCTATCGCAGATGCTGGAACCGATGGGGTTTTCCTGCGAGCAGGTGACGTTTTCGGATGCTGGTACGCCGGACATCAATAATCTGTACGCAAGGCGGTCCGGCAACGGACCGCATCTGATGTTTGCCGGCCACACCGATGTTGTGCCGGTTGGCGATGAAGCCGCCTGGTCACATCCGCCCTTTGCCGCAACAATCGATGCAGGAGAATTGTTCGGGCGCGGTGCGGTCGACATGAAGGGCGGCATTGCCTGTTTTGTAGCGGCACTGGCGCGTGTTCTGACCGATGGCGAGATTGGCGGCAATGTTTCGCTTCTGATCACCGGCGATGAGGAAGGGCCGGCGATCAATGGTTCAGTCAAATTGCTCCAATGGGCCGCCGAAAAGGGCGAGCGCTGGGATGGCTGCCTGCTTGGTGAACCGACCAATCCGGACGCACTCGGCGACATGATCAAGGTCGGCCGGCGCGGCTCGATGTCTGGGACCATCACGGTTGACGGCACGCAGGGTCATGTTGCCTATCCGCATCTGGCCGACAATCCGGTGCGTGGCCTGATGACGTTGTGCGACGCGCTGCTTGACCCGCCGCTGGATGAGGGCAGCACGCATTTCCAGCCGAGCAATCTGGAAGTCACGACGTTCGACACCGGCAACAAGGCCGTTAATGTGATCGCGTCGAAAGCGTCAGCGTCGTTCAATATCCGATTCAATGATCATTGGACGGCGGAAAGTCTGGCCGTGGAGATTGAAGCACGCCTGAAAAAAGCGGCCAGCGCTACAAGGCTGCGCGCCGACAAGGCAGAGCCGATCGCGTTCGATCTGACCTGGAAAACACCGGTCAGCCAGGTTTTCCTGACCCGTGATGATGCATTGACTGAAACGCTTGCGGGGAGCGTGGCGGCGGTCACTGGCAAGCGGCCGGTCTTGTCGACATCAGGCGGCACGTCCGATGCCCGTTACATCAAGGATTACTGCCCGGTGGTCGAATTCGGCCTTGTTGGCAAGACCATGCATATGGTCGATGAACGGGTCGCGCTTGATGACCTTGAAACGCTGACCGCGATCTATCAGCGGTTCATCACGGACTGGTTTGCGGCTGCGCGGCCATGATCGATTACGCTTTCTATCAATGCGAATGTGTGATGCGGATCCTGCGCGGTGATCCTTCGGCCATTGACGATATGGATATAACGACAAACGGCTTCTGGCGCTCGTTTGAAGCGATTTTGCTGGCGCTGCCGGCGATGTTTTTTACCTGGGTCGTCTTCAGTCAGCAATTGTTGGCCGGCGGCGTTATTGGCAGCACATTGTCATTGATGGCCCGTCAGGCCGGCATTGATCTGCTCTTGTGGGTTTTGCCGATCGCACTTTTAGCGCTGATCATGCCGTGGCTGGGCGTCGGGCGAAACTTCACAGCGTTGATTATCGCCCGCAATTGGTTATCGCTGATCATTGTGTATTTGGTCGCGGCGATGACCATGATCGACCTGTTGATGGCACCATCGGCGGATGTGTTTGTCAGCCTGTTGTTTCTGGCGACGCTGATCATCTCGATCTGGATGTTCATACGGGTGTCGTTGGCCGCGCTCCCGGCCAATCGTGGCATTGCTTACGGTATCGTGATGCTTGAGGTGGTTTTGGTATTCACCGTCGCCGACCTATTGAGCGACGCGATGGGGCTCACGGGCACAGTCTAGTCGTCGGCGTAATCGACCTTTTCCAGATAGAGCCCGTGCGGTGGGGCCAGCGCGCCGCATAGTTGGTGGTCAAGCGCATCGCGGCGCCTTTCCACCTCCTGGCGTGACCAGCGGCCCTCGCCGACCATTTTCAAGGTGCCGACAATGGAGCGCACTTGGTTGTGCAAGAACGATTTTGCGGAAATGCGGATGTAAATCTCGTCGGCCTGTCGTTCGAATGTGATTTTATCGATCGTTTTGACAGGGGATTTTGCCTGGCATTGCGCCGCCCGGAATGTGGTAAAATCATGCGTGCCGATAAAAGCTTCGGCGGCCTCTTCCATGGCGGGGATATCAAGCGGCTTTCTGATCCACCAAGAGCGCCTGAATTCCAGCGCGTTTGGCGCGGGCCGGTTTGTGATCCGATAAAGATAATGGCGGGCTTCTGCTGAGAAGCGGGCGTGAAACTCTTCGCCGACTTGGCGGCACGCAACAATTGCCACGCGTTCCTCGTGCATCGACAGAAAGGCGTTGGTTGCCTCCAGCACTTTTTCCGGCGCCCATTGCTTGGATAGATCGACATGGGCTGTCTGGCCGGAGGCATGAACACCCGTATCGGTACGGCCAGCAACCTGCAGTGTGACCCGCTCGTGGGTGAAGCCGAAGATAGCTTTCTCCACGGCTTCTTGAACCGCGTAGCCATTGGTCTGGCGTTGCCAACCAACATAGGGCGTCCCGTCATATTCTATTGTCAGGCGAAAGCGTGGCATGCATCGTGTCGTGTTGTGAGCCGGCACCGCCTAACCCATTCACATCCCCTCTTGCAAGGCGACGCAACACGTTGCAAACGCGGCACCCATGAATAGCTTCGCCAACAGCCGTTACGCGCCTTTTGTCTTTTTTTCGCTTTACGCGCTGGCATGGACGGTCACCGCTACCCTGTCTGATGTGAGCTATCATTTTGATATTCAGGAAGAGATTGCCTGGGGCAAGGAATGGCTGATCGGCCTTTACCGGCATCCGCCGATGAAGGTTTGGTTGTTGGAAATTGCCAACCAGATCTCCGGCTTTGCAGAGCCGACACCCTACTTGCTGGCAAGTGTGCTTTTTGGCTTGGGACAGATCGCGTTTTACCTGGTGCTGACCGATGTTGTCTCGCGGCGTATGGCGTTCTTTGCGGTGCTGTCGACGACCGCGATCTATTTGTTCGGTTCGCGACTTCCGCTTTGGAACGCCAACACGGTGCAGTTTTTCTTCGTTGGCCTTTTCATGTTGGGCGTCTGGCGCGCGCTTGATAGACGATCCATTTTTTGGATGGTGGTCGCTGGTGCGGCAGCGGCCGGTGGCACGCTGGGGAAATATTCATTTCTGTCGATTGTGGCCCCGGTTGCCATCTGGGCGCTGTTGGTGCCCGATCTCCGGCGGCGCATTCCGTGGATGGGGCTGGGTGCAGGCGCATTCGTCTATCTGTCACTTATCGGGCCGACAGGGTTGTGGCTGATCACGGATGGCCAAGCCGCGTTCCGCTTTATCGAAAATCGGGTGGCGGCACCGGGAGACGGG
>JBCCRB010000186.1:0-5944 GCA_039208465.1 Pseudomonadota bacterium | reverse complement strand
TCGGTTACCACATGCCGTTCCCGTCGGTCGGCTATGTTGAGGCCGTCGGCGGCGGCTATCGCTGGATTCCCGAAACCTATCAGCTCGACATCTAAGGTCAGGCTGCCTTTGGCGGTGCGGGGCTGCCCGCATCGCTGCGCTGGCTAAAAATGGTGATATCGGCGGGCGCATTTCCGCCCTGGCCATCAACCCAGATCGCTTCGCCCAAAAGCTTCATGTCCGTGATCCCCAACGCCGGGAACGCATGGCCCATCGAATGGGAAAGCGCGACCCTATAGCCGGGCTTCGGGTTCAGACCGCAGCATACCTCTCGGGTGCCGATCTTCAGATGATGCGCAATATCCCATTCCAGCGTGACCCCGGCATGGCGCGTGACAACCCAGCAATGCCCGTCATTGGCGTGACCGGCTTTTTCAGCCGGAAAGAAATAGCCGTAAACATAGCCGGCCTCGAAACCCGCTGACCGCAAGGTCGCAATCAGATAGGCGTTGATGTCGACGCAGGACCCCTTAGTCAGCCCGCATCCCAAATGCGGGATCTCGTCCATGCCTTCGTAATAACGCACATCCGGATGGCCATAGGTGAAGCGTTCCGCCGTATCGCGCGCCAATGCCTGGATCGCCGCATGCCCGTCGGGCGCCGCATCGGCTATTCGTCGCGCGTCCTCAACCAGCGCATCGGCGGCCCGCGTGAAGCGGTTCGGCCTGTGCTTGAACAATGCATCAGGATAGGCGCTGGCGCGCTCGACAGCGCGATAGTGCACAATCACCAAAGGGGCCTGCGGTGTAATCAGGGCCGCAGCCTGACCCGTATACGCTTCAAACAGGATTTCGCTCGTGCCGCCGGTGACCGAGAAACCATCCGGCATCTGATAGGGCGTCGCGATCCCGACCGGCACCAGCAAACGCCGTCCTTGGGCGGCAGAGGCGTCAATTGAAACATCGATGGTCGTCAACATGGATCGCCTCACACAAAGAGCTGAAAGATCACGCCTGATGCGATGGCGCCGCTGACGCCGAGCGCCAAATAGGTGAAAAAGACCGGCGGTTTGACCAACGACCACACCGCGGCAGCGGCCGGGATAGAACTGACCGCACCGGCCACAATAAAGGCCATCGCTGCGCCATTGCTCATACCTTGCTCGATGAGGCCGGCAAGCAGCGGCGGCGCGACGTAGGAGTTCAGATAGGCCGGCATGCCGACAACAGCCGCTGTGGCAATCGGCACGATGCCCTCGCCACCAACCAGCGCCGCAATTGCACTGGCGGGCACATAGGTGACCAGCAGCGCCTCCAGGACATAGGCCAGCGCCAGCCACTTTAAAAGAAAGGCGGCATTGACCCGCATTTCTGAGCCGAAGGACGCGATGCGCTCCTCTTCACGCCAGATGGCCCAGAACGGGCGGCCATTGAAGGGGTTCGGGCCGCACCCGCAGCCGCTCTTTTGAACGCCGCGCGACGGGTCAGCAAAGGCGCCCGCGCCCATCAGGGCTTTAACCATAAAGCCGCCGGCAAGGCCGATGCCAACAGCGGCAATTGCCTTACCGATCGCAAATGGCCAGCCAAGCGCGGCCGCGGTGATCAGAAGCGTCGGCGGATCAATCAGCGGTGAGGCAAGCCAGAACGCCATGATGGCCGAAAGCGGCGCGCCGACGGCCAACAGGCCCGCGATAAACGGGATCACTTCACAGGAGCAAAACGGGGCAAGCCCGCCGAAAAGCGCGGCAAGCACGATCATGCGGTTCTCGCGCCCTTCAAAGGCCCGCCCGACCGCCGCTTCAGCGCCGGCAGCTTTCAGCCAGGCAATCAGGATCACGGCAAAGGCGATATAGGGTAGCGTGTTCAAGAACGCCTTGGCGGCAAAGCCGACAACCGGCTCAAATGAGGGCGCGTCAAGCAAAAGCACCAGAAGCGGCGCGGCAATCACCACAAGCCAGGGCGTTGCAAGCAGGCTGCCAAATGGACGCAAAAGAGGGACGGGCTTCTGTGTTTGGTCGATGGCAGGCGCGCTCATGCCACATCATCCTTCGTCTCGATGGTTTCGTTGATGCAGCATTCGCGTAAGAGATAGCTGCCCAGCACTTCCAGATGGTCGAAATTGGCCCGGTTGATCACGGTCCGGCCATCGCGCTTCTGGGTGATCAGATTGCCGTCGGCCAGCATGCGCAGATGGTGCGCCAGCGTTGAGGGCGCCATGCCGGTCTCTTCCTGGATCTGCCCGACCGTCAAACCAAGGCGGCCGGCTTTGACGAGCAGCAATAAAACGCTTAAGCGCTGCTCGGAACCGATCGCTGCAAAACCCAAGGATGCTTGTTCAATATCCATATCATCACCATATAACTAGAAAACTAGTTATTTAAGTGTGATAGATTTGTCAACAAGCCGATTGGAGGTTTCGCGCTGGCCATTACCGTGCTAGCAGCAAGCGCCAACGCATAGCCGATATCTCGTGCACGCGACACCGATGATGGGACCAGCGATGGCAAAAATAATCGAAACTTCGACCGGCGATTTGGCATTGGCGTTTGACGACGTCCTGCTGCAGCCCGGCCATTCGGAGATCTTGCCCGGACAGGCCGATATCCGCACTACGATCAGCCCCGATATTCATCTCAACCTCCCGATCCTGTCGGCCGCGATGGATACGGTCACCGAATCACGCCTGGCAATTGCCATGGCCCAGGCCGGCGGTCTGGGCATTATCCACCGCAATCTGACGCCCGACGAACAGGCCGAGCAGGTCCGCCAGGTCAAAAAGTTCGAAAGCGGCATGGTCGTCAACCCGGTCTGCATTGGGCCGGAAGCGACGCTCGCCGATGCCAAGAAGCTGATGCAAGCGCACAAGATCTCCGGCATTCCGGTGGTCGAAGATGGTGGAACCGGATCGCAAAAACCGGCGCGTCTTGTCGGTATCCTGACCAATCGCGACGTGCGTTTTGCCTCCGATCCGGACCAGAAGGTCTACGAGCTGATGACCCGCGAAAACCTGATCACGGTCAACGAGACCGTTGATCAGGAAGAAGCCAAGCGGCTGCTGCACCAGCACCGGATCGAGAAACTGCTCGTCGTCGACAGCCGCGGCTATTGCGTTGGCCTGATCACCGTCAAGGACATCGAAAAATCAAAACTCAACCCAGACGCAACCAAGGATGCGCAAGGGCGCCTGCGCGTTGGCGCAGCTGTCAGT
The DNA here is from genome assembly GCA_039208465.1 of Pseudomonadota bacterium. GTDB lineage: Bacteria > Pseudomonadota > Alphaproteobacteria > Rhizobiales > Rhizobiaceae > JBCBDX01. The sequence continues at coordinate 2,758 of JBCCRB010000186.1, read as the reverse complement.
GTCGGCGATGACGCGATGGAGCGCGCCGAAAAACTGGGCGAGGCGGGCGTTGATCTGATCGTTATCGATACCGCGCATGGTCATTCGCAGCGCGTTTTGGACTCTGTCACCAAGGTCAAGAAACTCTCCAACTCTATCCGCATCATTGCCGGCAATGTGGCGACCGCCGATGGCACCAGAGCACTGATTGACGCCGGCGCTGACTGTGTCAAAGTCGGCATCGGCCCCGGTTCCATCTGTACGACCCGCGTTGTTGCCGGTGTCGGTGTCCCGCAATTTTCTGCCATTATGTCCGCTGCCGAAGAAGGGCTGAAAGCCGGCGTTCCCGTGATCGCCGATGGCGGCATCAAGCTGTCAGGCGATTTGGCCAAGGCGATGGCGGCCGGTGCATCGGCAGTCATGGTTGGCTCTTTGCTGGCCGGCACCGATGAAAGCCCGGGCGAAGTCTATCTGCACCAGGGCCGCTCCTACAAAGCCTATCGTGGCATGGGGTCAGTGGGCGCCATGGCGCGGGGCTCTGCCGACCGCTATTTCCAGGCCGAAGTGCGCGATACGCTCAAACTGGTGCCCGAGGGCATCGAGGGGCAGGTGCCTTACAAAGGCCCGGTGCATCAGGTGCTGCACCAATTGGCAGGCGGCTTGAAGGCAGCCATGGGCTACACCGGTTGTTCATCGCTCGAAGAGTTCCGCGACAATGCCCGCTTTGTGCGCATATCAAACGCCGGCCTGCGCGAGAGCCATGCCCACGATGTGACGATCACGCGCGAAAGCCCCAACTATCCTGGCGGCCGGTAAAAGCGCTGCCATGAGCATGCGTGAAAGGCTTCTGGTCTATGCCACGGCGGGTTGGTTTGCCGTGATGGTGGCCGTCCATGCGTTGGTATTCGAACCCATGGCCGACGGGCAAAAAGCGCCGGACTCGCGTTTCGGCGGCTACACATATGATGCCTTTGCTGGCTGGGCCGGTGCCCTTGATCCGTCCGAGCGGCTCTCATTCCTGCGCTGGCATTCCGGCTTTCTTGATTTTGTTTTTCCTGTCCTGCTGATGGCCGCGCTCTTTACGCTCATGCTCGCCGCCTTGCGACAGTTCGAGCGCTTTCGCCGCCAGCCATCCTGGATACGCACCATGGTGCCGTTGGTGTTGATCGCGCCATACGGGCTTTTTGATTATCTGGAAAACGGCCTCGTCGCCGAGATGCTGCGCGGCACGACACCGATCAATGAAGTGTCCGTTGGCCTAGCCGCCACCTATACGGTTTTAAAGTTCGGCGCGGTAGCAATCGCCTTCAGTGGGACGGCTGTGTTTTGGTTTGTTGCGCGTCGACAGAAGCCGGTTTGATCCCGGATAACAAACCCTGAGCCGTTGACCGGATGACGGCGGCAAGCGCGTCGAAATCTGTGGTGCGTGCGCTGGACGCACGAAAGAACAGCGCAACGGAACGCGATGGCGCCGGATCGGCAAAGGACTTAATGGTGATCCCGCTCAAACGTTGGGTTTCCGCCGCAAGTGCAATGGCGGGCACCAGCGTAACGCCCATCCCATTGGCCACCAGCTGCAGAAGAGTGGTCATTGAGGTGGCGCCCAGATTGACCAAATGCCGTTGCCCGGCACCGGCGCAAACCGCCAACGCCTGGTCGCGCAGACAATGCCCATCGTCCAACAGGAGCAGCCGGTCCAGCACAAGCGCATCATGCGCAACCGGTGAAACCAGAACGTGCGTGTCGCGCGTACCGGCGGCGATGAAAAAAGGGTCCTCGAACAGTTCAATGTGGACGATGTTGGGCGCTTCAATCGGTTTCGCCGCAATCACGGCGGTCAGCGCTCCGCTTTGCAAATCATCGATGAGCCGCTCGGTGACAGTCTCGCGCACTTTCAAATCCAAAGACGGATAAGCCGACTGCAATTGCGCGAGCAGGCCGGGCAGCAGATAGGGAGCAATCGTCGGGATCATGCCCACTTCAAGCGTGCCTGAAAGAGGTTTGGGGTCCTGCGCGGCGAGTGCTTCCACCTCACCGATCTGCTGCAGGATGGCGCGCGCCTTCGGCAATACCTGTTTGCCCATCGGGGTCAGCGTAATGCCACCGCGGTTCCGTTCCACCAGCTTGGCACCTAATCGCGCTTCCAACTCCATGATCTGTGTCGACAAAGCCGGTTGCGTCACGCCCACCGCTTCAGCGGCGCGACCAAAATGGTTGGTGTCCGCCAAAGTCTCAAAGAAAAGCAATTGTCGAAGCGTTACCATGATAATTTTTATTTATCGTAACTATCAGAATTTGCAATTTGAAATAATTCTAAACTGCCCCAATTATCAGACAAATAAGTAGAATCGGGAGCATCATCAGATGGATGTCAAAGTCGACGGCGCAATGGGCAAATGCCCGGTCATGCACGGATCAATCACCTCAATGGAAACCAGCGTCACCGCCTGGTGGCCGCGCACGCTCAATTTGGGCATTTTGCACCAGCACGGTGTCAGCCCGTCGCCGATGGGCAAAAGCTTCAATTATCGTGAGGAGCTGAAAAAGCTGGACGTCCAGGCGCTAAAAAGTGACCTGAACGCGCTGCTGCATGATAGCCAGCCCTGGTGGCCAGCCGACTATGGCACCTATGCCGGCTTGATGGTGCGCTTGGACTGGCATGCCGCCGGCACTTATCGGCTGCAGGATGGCCGTGGCGGCGCCGGTAGCGGCAACATCCGCTTTGCCCCGCTGAACTCATGGCCTGACAATGCTTCCCTGGACAAAGCGCGTCGCCTGC
>JBCCRB010000185.1:0-5967 GCA_039208465.1 Pseudomonadota bacterium | reverse complement strand
TTTTCATTCTCAATGACGTGCTCAAGTACGAAAAGTACAACAATCTGCCGGGTTTTGCAGACGCATCGCCCGACATTGTAGAGGCTGTTCTGCGCGAAGGTGCGCGGGTTGCCGAAGAGGTCTTTTTTCCACTCAACCAGGTCGGCGACCAACAAGGCTGCGTGCGGCACGACGATGGATCGGTAACAACCCCAGAAGGCTTCAAAGCTGCCTATGACCAATTCAAGGAAGGCGGGTGGATCGGCCTTGCCTTCGATCCGGAGTATGGCGGCCAAGGCCTGCCCTATACGCTGCACACGGCCGTTGGCGAGTATTTCTCATCGGCCAACATGGCGCTGATGATGTATCCGGGCCTCACACAAGGTGCGATGGCGGCAATTCATGTGCACGGTTCAGATGAACAGAAAGCCAAGTTTCTGCCCAAAATGTGCGAAGGCACATGGACAGGCACGATGAACTTGACGGAACCACATTGCGGCACTGATCTCGGCCTTTTGCGCACCAAAGCGGTGCCGCAAGGCGATGGCTCCTACAAAATCTCCGGTCAGAAGATCTTCATCTCTGCCGGCGAACACGACATGAGTGAAAACATCATTCATTTGGTTCTGGCGCGCATTGAAGGTGCGCCGGACGGCGTGAAGGGCATCTCGCTGTTCATCGTGCCGAAGTTTAACGTCGCCGATGATGGCTCATTGGGTGAGCGTAATGGCGTGTCGTGCGGATCGATTGAGCACAAGATGGGCATTCACGGAAATTCGACCTGCGTGATGAACTATGACGAGGCGACCGGCTATCTGGTCGGAGAGGAAAACAAAGGCCTGAAGGCCATGTTCATCATGATGAACGAGGCGCGCCTCGGCGTTGGCCTGCAAGGCCTGTCTGTTGCTGAGGTGGCATACCAAAACGCGGTTACCTACGCGAAGGAACGGATCCAGGGACGGTCCCTTTCGGGCGTAAAGCACGAAGACAAAAAAGCTGATCCGATTATCGTCCACCCTGATGTGCGTCGGAATTTGATGACCTTGCGTGCCTTCAACGAAGCCGGGCGGGCGTTCATCTTGTGGGCGGCGCTTAAATCGGATGTTGCTCACCGTTCCGAAGACGAGACCGATGCAGAACTCAATGAAGAGATGATGGGTCTGCTGACACCGGTGATCAAAGGTGTGCTGACCGACAAGGGTTTTGACCACGCAGTTATGGCGCAGCAGATGTATGGCGGCCATGGCTATGTGGAAGAATGGGGGATGAGCCAATATGTGCGCGATGCGCGCATTGCGATGATCTATGAGGGTGCCAATGGCATTCAGGCGCTCGACCTTGTTGGGCGTAAGCTGGGGGCCAATGGTGGCCGGGCGATCCAGGCGTTCTTTAAAGAGGTTGGTGATTTCTGCGAGGACAATCGCAGTAATGAAGATATGAGCTTCTTCACCAAGCATCTGAAGAAGGGCCTGAATGATCTGCAGCAAGCCACTATGTGGTTCGTCCAGAACGCCATGGCGAAACCGGACAATGCCGGCGCTGGTTCACATGACTACATGCATTTGTTCGGTCTGGTAGCACTTGGCTATATGTGGGGCCTGCAGGTCAAAGCTGCGCAAGAGAAACTGGCGGCCGGCGCTAACGGTGACGCGCGCTACCTCGAAAACAAGCTCGCAACTGCGCGGTTTTACTTCGAGCGGATCATGCCGGAAAGCTCCGCCCATGTGGCGCGGATTTCTTCCGGTGCGGATAGCATGATGGCGATTCCCGAAGAGGCCTTTTAAGGCTTGGAAAGGAGAACCCGATGGCCCCTAAGCGCTACGCTTTGGACAGAAGGTTCTCCGCCGCGCTTTCTGACAAGGCTTATAAGCAGCTGCGCGCGCTGAACGCGCGTTTTCATCTGTCGAATAATTATCTGCTGACAGTGCTTTTGGAAAATCTCGACCAGATCGCCGACGCCGACGAGCTGGCAGCCGCTTTCGAGGCTTTCATCGAAGAGTATGGTGCACCAAGCGGCGCAATGGCGAAGAAGCAACCGACGGGACAATGAAATGACAGACTTCACATTGCACGGGTTCTGGGAATCGGGAAACGCGTACAAAGTCGCGCTGATGCTTGAGCTAAATGGCGCGAACTGGGCCTGCGAGCGTATCCCGTTTTTCACCGGCGGCACCAAAACGGACGCCTATCGCTCACTCAACGTGATGGCTGAGGCACCGGTTTTGGTCCATCACCGCGATGATGGTGATTTTACGCTTTCGCAGTCGGGTGCGTGCCTGACTTATCTTTCAAAACTGTTCGGGACCTATGGCCCACACAGTGAAGCGGAAGAGTATGATGTGCTTCGCTGGCTTTTGTTCGACAGCCAGAAAGTGTCCGGCTATGCCGGCCCACTCCGGTTCCTACGTCGTTTTGCGAAAATTCCAGAGGGTGAACAGACGCAAGCTTTTGAGCAGCGCCTTGGCGCAGCCCTTAAAGCGATGGATATCGCGCTTGCCGATAAACCATTCTTGACCGGCGAGCGCTGCACCATCGCCGATCTGGCCTGCCAAGGTTATCTGCATTGGCCGGCGCAAATCGGCATATCCTATGACAATCGACCCAATATCGAGCCTTGGCTGGACCGCATCCGTGCGCTGCCGGGCTTCAAGCGATCGGAGGACCTGATGCCCTCGGGGCGTGATCCTCAGGTCATGACGGCATAACCGGCGCACAAGAAACGCCTTTTAGGGAGAAAACGAATATGGCTGACGCTTATGTTTACGACGCGGTGCGTACACCGCGGGGACGCGGCAAGAAGGACGGCTCCTTGCACGAAGTGCCAACGCCACGCCTTGCGGCCAAAGTGTTGGAAGCCTTGCGTGACCGAAATGCGCTGGACACGTCAAAAGTTGATGATGTGATCCTGGGTAATGTTGATCCTGTCTATGAGGCAGGCGGCGACATTGCCCGCGCTGCTGTGTTTGAAGCTGGCTATGCCACAAAAGCGCCGGGCATGCAGATCAACCGTTTTTGTGCCTCCGGCCTTGATGCGGTGAATTTTGGCGCTGCTAAGATTGCACAGGGCGCTGACGATATCGTCATCGCGGGCGGTGTAGAGAGCATGTCCCGGGTTGGCATGGGTGCGTCCGGTGGCGCTTGGTACATGGATCCTTCAGTTAACTTGCCGGCGTTTTTCATGCCGCAAGGTGTTTCGGCAGATTTGATTGCAACAAAATATGGCTTTACCCGCGATGATTGCGATGGCTACGCCGTGGAAAGCCAGAAGCGATCAGCGGAAAGCTGGGAAAAGGGTCATTTCAGAAACTCGGTCATCGAGATCAGGGATCAAAATGGCCTGACCATTCTTGACCATGACGAGCACATGCGACCGGGCACAGACATGCAGTCGCTCGGTTCGCTAAACCCTTCTTTCGTGATGCCTGGACAAATGGGCGGCTTTGAAGCGGTCGGCATCGCCGGCCATCCGGAAGTCGAAGAGATCAATTATGTCCACCATGCCGGTAATTCATCCGGGATTGTTGATGGGGCTGCGGGTGTGTTGCTCGGCTCAAAGAAAGCGGCAAAAATCATAGGCAAGGCGCCGCGGGCAAGGATCAAGGCATTCGCCAATATCGGATCGGACCCGACCCTTATGCTGACAGGGCCGGTCGATGTGACCGAAAAGCTTTTGAAAAAGGCGAAGATGGAGTTGTCAGACATCGACCTTTTTGAGCTGAACGAAGCCTTTGCGGCCGTGGTTCTGCGCTACATGCAGGCGTTTGATATCGACCACGCCAAAATGAATGTCGCTGGCGGCGCAATCGCGATGGGGCATCCACTCGGTGCAACAGGCGCGATGATCTTCGGCACGGTGCTTGATGAGTTGGAGCGGCGCGACCTGAACACCGCGCTGGTCACGCTGTGCATCGGCGCCGGCATGGGCACGGCAACGATCATTGAACGGGTCTGACCAGTGCTTTTTGACCCAACCCGAACGGCGCTTGTTCTGGTGGACGTGCAGTGTGCTTTCCTAGAGTGGGAAGCATCTGGGCGCCGGCGTAACAATCGCGATGCGGTTGGTCATATGATTGCATTGCTCGCGGCTTTTCGGCTGGCCCGCCTGCCTGTCTACCATGTGCGTCATGCGTCCGTGGAACCGGGGTCGGCGCTACGACCGGAGGCATCCGGGTTTGCACCGATCGCAGGTGTTGAGTCGCTCGACGGCGAGCCGGTGATCACCAAGAATGTCAATTCGGCGTTCATCGGCACAGACCTTGAAGAACAGCTGCGGGTGGCGGGAACGACAACGCTCGTCATTGCGGGGATAACGACTAACCACTGCGTTGAAACGACGACGCGCATGGCTGGCAATCTTGGCTTTGACACCTGCCTCGTCGAGGACGCCTGCTACACATTTGACCGGACCGGTTATGACGGCGCGCTGGAGCGGGCCGAAGATATCCACGCGATGACGCTGTCCAACCTCAACGGCGAATTTGCCACTATCGAAACAACAAACGCGCTGCTGCAGGTGCTCAACCAAGCCAGCGCGGCATAGGGAGGCCTTTATGACCTACAATAATTATCAGATCGAAACAGACGCAGACGGCGTTGCCCTTGTTACCTGGGACATGCCCGACAAATCGATGAACGTGTTTACCGTGGAAGCTTTGACCGAGCTGGACGCGATCTGCGATCAGCTGACGGTTGATGAAGCGGTTAAGGGCGTTGTCTTTACCTCCGGAAAGAAGAACTCGTTTTCCGGTGGCGCGGACATCACCATGATCAAGGCGATGTTTGATGCCTATGAGGCGGAAAAGGCCAACAATCCGGATGGTGCGACGCAATTACTGTTCGACAATGCTGGCAAGATGAGCGCGGTCTACCGAAAGATCGAGACATCCGGCAAACCCTGGGTGTCAGCGATCAATGGCGTGTGCATGGGCGGGGCGACGGAATTGTCGCTTGCCTGCCATGGCCGCGTGGCTGCCGATAGCGATGCGGTGAAAATTGCGCTTCCCGAAGTCAAGATCGGCATTTTTCCGGGCGCCGGTGGCACGCAACGTGTTCCCCGGCTTTGCAATCAGCAAGATGCACTGCAGATGATGACCACGGGTCAGAACTTAAAGCCGACCCGTGCCAAAGCGATGGGCCTGATCCATGAGGTCGTGCCTGCCAAAAACTTGATCAAGGCGGCCAAGAAGATGATCCTCGATGGTCTTTCGCCGGTTCAGCCGTGGGACGAGAAGGGCTTCAAACTGCCCGGCGGCAAGGTTTATTCGCCGCAAGGTGCCAATGTGTGGCCAGCCGCATCGGCGATCCTGCGCCGCGAAACGCATATGAATTATCCCGGCGCCGCGGCAATTTTAAAGTGCGTCTATGAAGGCCTCTTGGTGCCGTTCGATACGGCGCTGAAGATCGAGCAGCGCTATTTCACGCAGGTGCTTCAAACCAAGGAAGCCGGCGCGATGATCCGGTCGCTGTTTGTATCCATGCAGGAGTTGAACAAGGGCGCGCGCCGCCCTGCGGACGTCAAAGAAACCAAGTTCAAAAAGATCGGTGTGCTTGGCGCCGGGTTCATGGGCGCGGGGATTGCCTATGTGACAGCAAAAGCCGGTATCCCCGTTGTTTTGCTGGACCGCGATCAGGAAGCGGCGGAGCGCGGTAAAGCGCATTCGGCCGACCTTTTGAAGAAGGCGATGCAAAAGGGCCGCACAACACAAGAGGACGCCGACAAGCTGCTTTCGCTGATCACACCCACGACTGACTATGCCGAATTTGACAGCTGCGATCTTGTGATCGAAGCGGTGTTCGAAGATTCAGCGGTCGAAAAGGCAGCGACCGAACAGGCCGAGGCGACGATGAAGCGCACGGCCGTGTTTGCCTCCAACACATCCACCATCCCGATCACGGACCTTGCGAAAAATTCGGTTCGTCCGAAAAACTTCATCGGCATCCACTTCTTCTCGCCTGTCGACAAGATGATGTTGGTTGAGGTGATTGTCG
>JBCCRB010000184.1:0-5969 GCA_039208465.1 Pseudomonadota bacterium | reverse complement strand
CTACTATTTCGGGTCAAACGTTTCCTACAACGTCAAGAAACTGACCGACATGGGCTTCATCAACCATGAAAAGTCCGATGCCGATAAGCGTTCGGTGCGCATCAGCCTGACCGATAAGGGCCGTGAAGTCGCCGAGGTCGTCCAGTCGCTCTACGATCGTCATATTTCATCGATCGAGGCCGTTGGCGGAATTGGTTCGGATGAGTTCAAGGCGATGAACCGTGCGATGCAGCGCCTCGACCGTTTCTGGAACGACACAATCCTCTATCGTCTCTGAGATTGAGCAATTGCTCAAATAAAAGATGGTGAGCGATCGCTCAAATAAAAAAGGCCCGCACACGCGGACCTTCTAGAGAGCCATCAACTAGCTGATCACTGTATTTCGCGCGCCTCGGTCCCCGAGCGCGCGCGCCCACCCAAATTGATTAGCATCGGCACACGCTTTTGATAGTCGCGATAGGCAGGCCGTGTGCGCACCATGTGCTGCTCGGTCAGCGGGATCGAGATCGCGATCATGACGGTGCATAAGAGAATTGGACCGGCAAAGGCAATCGGATTGCCCGACATCGCGAACGCCGCAACGCCAAGGCCCCACCATAGAACCATTTCGCCGACATAGTTTGGGTGACGGCTGATCCCCCAAAGCCCGCTGCGGAACAGGGCACCGCCGCGCTCTGATTCGCCGAAAGCTTCCTTCCCGACTGCCAGTTGGCGGTCTGCCAACCATTCCATGGCAAAGCCGACCACAAAAATGGCCATGCCGAAGCCAAACATCACCTCGCTAACTGGCTGCTCATGACCAAGCGCAACATGGACAGGCGCCGCGATGAGCCACAGCAATGTGGCTTGCAGCAGGAAGATTGAGAACAGGCTGACCCACCAGAAGTTTGGCCCGCCACTTTCACGCATGGCCGCATAGCGCCCATCTTCTTCCGACATCGCATGGTGCCGGCGGACAAGGTGCTGCGCCAAGCGGAACGCCCAAAGCGCAATCGCCCCGACAAATATAAGGTCAAAGCTCGTGGATGCGCCATTCATCGCCAGATGAATAAGGCCAATAACGGCAAATCCCGGTCCCCAGTAATAATCGATGACGCCGGCATTCTTGGTCATGACATTAATAAGCCATATTCCGATGAAAGCGACGCATGTGACGGCATATGTTATGAGTAGGGCGCTAAACATTGTTGACTTTTCGCAGATCGCGGAAGCGTGACTATGCTTTCCGGTTTGTTAAGTTGACGGAGCTAGCTTCACCAGCCATATCCGTACCATCTTACGCGAGTGGGCCATGACTGGATTTGTAAAAGACAATAGGCGACTTTTTCTCCGTAAACTTGCATTGGCATCAGCGGGCATGGCTGTTGCGGGCAAAGCATCGGCGCAATCATCGGTCGTCGATATATTGCAATCGCCGCAGCGCGGCGCTTGGGATGACCAGTTCGACGCCACCGGCTCGCGCAACAAGGCTGCCGTCAACAACCGCCTGCCGATCCTGTCTGCACCAACCGCTTCTTACGTTGAAGGCGCGATGGTGCAGTACCGCGATATCGTCGCCCGCGGTGGTTGGCCACGCGTCAATGCCCGCCAAGCCTTGAAAGTTGGCGTACGCGACAATGCGGTCAGCGAACTGCGCCGCCGTCTGTTTGTTTCCGGCGATCTGCCGCAACAGGCCGGCGACAGCCCGACATTCGATACCTTCCTGGATGAAGCCCTGAAGCGCTTCCAGGAGCGCCACGGCATGGTCGCCGACGGCGTGGTCGGTAACTACACGCTGCAAGCGCTCAATGTGCCCGCTGATGTGCGGCTCGGCCAGTTAGAGACCAATTTGGTGCGCCTACGCGCCATGTCCGGCTATCTTGGCGACCGCTATGTGATGGTCAATAGTCCGGCCGCGGAGATCGAAGCGGTGCGCAATGACCGTGTCGATCTGCGCCATAAGGCGATCGTCGGCAAGATTGACCGCCAGACGCCGATCCTGTCCTCGAAAATTCACGAGGTCATCCTCAATCCTTATTGGACAGCGCCGAAATCGATCATCCGCAAGGACATCATTCCGTTGATGCGCGAGGATCCGACCTATCTGACGCGCAACAAGATCCGTCTGTTCGACAATCAGGGCAATGAAGTACCGCCGGAATTTGTCGATTGGTCAACGGAAGAGGCCGTGAGCCTGCGCTTCCGTCAGGACCCGGGCAAAATCAACGCCATGTCCTCGACGAAGATCAATTTCTACAACCCGCACGCCGTCTACATGCATGACACACCGCAGCAATCGCTGTTTGGGCAGTTCCTGCGCTTTGAATCATCGGGCTGTGTGCGCGTCCACAATATTCGCGAGCTGACAACATGGCTTCTGGAAACGGACCCGACCTGGGACCGTCGCCGCATCGAGCAAGTCATCACGACGGGCGTCAACACAGAGATCGCCGTACCGGTCGAAGTGCCAGTCTACTTTGTCTATGTCAGCGCCTGGTCCAACAATGCCGGTGTCGTCCATTTCCGTGACGATATTTACGGCCGCGACGGCGTCGACTCGCTTCGCCTGACCCAAAACACACTCTGATTGGCCGTCTGGCCAATTTGCGACTGGATAGCGCAGTGTACCTGCTGACACGCGCCGCGAACATGTGTATGGACGGGCCACGCATTCAGCATCCCGGCAAAGGATCCATCCATGTCTAACGACAGCGCAGCCATTCAGGCATTTTCCGACAGCTTTTTCAGCAACGCTTTGGCCGACACCGATCCGGCCATCGCAGACGCCATCGGCAAAGAGCTCGGTCGCCAGCGCCACGAGATCGAATTGATCGCCTCTGAGAACATCGTCTCGCGCGCCGTCCTTGAAGCGCAAGGCTCGGTGATGACCAACAAATATGCCGAGGGCTACCCTGGCCGCCGCTATTATGGCGGGTGCGAATTTGTCGATATTGCCGAGGAATTGGCGATCGAGCGCGCAACGAAATTGTTCGGCTGCGCCTTCGCCAATGTGCAGCCCAATTCCGGCTCGCAGGCCAACCAGGGCGTCTTTCAGGCGCTGATCCAGCCCGGCGACACTATTTTGGGCATGAGCCTGGATGCCGGTGGTCACCTGACGCATGGCGCCAAACCCAACCAATCGGGCAAATGGTTCAACGCCATCCAATATGGCGTGCGCCAACAAGACGGCATTATCGACATGGATCAGGTGGTCGATCTCGCCAAGGAACACCAGCCGAAGCTGATCATCGCAGGCGGCTCGGCCTACAGCCGGTTCTGGGATTTTAAACGGTTCCGCGAAATCGCTGATGAAGTCGGCGCCTTCCTTCTTGTCGACATGGCCCACTTTGCCGGTCTGGTTGCCGCTGGCGTGCATCCGAGCCCGTTCCCGCATGCCCATGTGGCGACAACGACCACCCACAAGACCCTGCGCGGTCCGCGTGGCGGCATGATCCTGACCAATGATGAGGCACTGGCCAAAAAGGTCAATTCGGCCATCTTCCCTGGTATCCAGGGTGGCCCCTTAATGCATGTGATCGCGGGCAAGGCCGTTGCCTTTGCCGAAGCATTGAACCCTGAGTTCAAATCCTACATGGCAGCGGTCGTTGAAAACGCGAAAGTGCTGGCAGCAACGCTCGAAAAAGGCGGCTGCGACATCGTCTCCAACGGGACCGACAATCATCTGATGCTGGTCGATCTGCGTCCAAAAGGCATCACCGGCAAGGCCGCTGAGGCAGCGCTTGGCCGCGCCAACATTACGTGCAACAAAAACGGTGTCCCGTTTGACCCTGAAAAGCCGGCCATCACATCTGGCATTCGTCTTGGCACACCGGCGGCAACGACCCGCGGCTTTGGTGCAGCCGAATTCCAGCAAGTCGGTGAATTGATCACCGAGGTGCTCGATGGCCTGAAAGCCAATGGCGAAGAGGCCAATGGTGAGGTGGAAGCGGTCGTCAAGGAAAAGGTCATCGCACTGACTGATCGTTTCCCGATTTATCCGCATCTTTAAAAGCGTTCGGGCGATGGGCTTGTCACTAGCCCATTGACCATCGTCGCCTGAGTCGGCACTACCGCGCCTATGCGCTGTCCTTATTGCAATAACGAAAACACGCAGGTCAAAGACTCACGGCCCGCCGAAGACAATAATGCGATCCGCCGTCGCCGCTTCTGCCCCGATTGTGGCGGACGGTTTACGACCTTTGAGCGCGTGCAATTGCGCGAACTGAACGTGATCAAGCGCAATGGGCGCAAAGTGCCGTTTGATCGGGACAAGCTCGCCCGTTCCTTCCAGGTCGCGCTGCGCAAACGCCCGGTCGACCCGGATCGTGTGGAGCGCGCCGTATCCGGTATCGTGCGCCAGCTCGAAGCGTCAGGCGAACAGGACATTCACGCCGACGAGATCGGCAATTTGGTGCTCGACGTGCTCAAGGGCATGGACGATGTCGCCTATGTGCGCTTCGCGTCCGTTTATATGGACTTTTCCGATTCCGACGATTTCCGGGAGCTGTTGGGCGAACTGTCCAAAAATGGCGGCAAGTCGAAGCGCGACACCGACGAAGCCAATGATAACTGAAGCCGACCGCCGTTATATGCGCGAGGCGGTGGATTTCTCCCGCCAACATCTGGGGCGCACGGCCTCAAATCCGGCGGTTGGCACGATCATCGTCAAGGATGGCGCCGTGGTAGGCCGCGGCGTCACGGCGCTTGGTGGCCGTCCGCACGCTGAAGCCCAAGCGCTTTCCGAGGCTGGCGAGGCCGCAAAAGGCGCCACCGCCTACGTCACGCTGGAACCCTGCGCCCATCATGGACGTACACCGCCCTGTGCCAACGCGCTCGTCAATGCCGGGATTGCCCGCGTTTTTTGCGCCTTGTCCGATCCCGATGAACGGGTCGCCGGCAAGGGGTTTGCCATATTGCGGGAGGCCGGCGTTGAGGTGATCGACCATGTCGAGCCCGACTATGCGCGAACGGTCCTGTGGGCGTATCTGATCCGCGCTGAGCACAAACGGTGCGGCGTGACCTTGAAACTCGCGGTCAGCGCCGATGGCATGCTCGGCATAAAAGGGCAGGGCAATGTTGCGATCACGGGCGAAGAAACCCGCGCCATGGTCCACCGCGAACGCGCCGAGAGCGACATGATCATGGTCGGCATCGGCACGGCGCTTGCCGATGATCCAATGCTGGATGTTCGCCTTGCGGGCATGAACGACCGGTCGCCGCACCGGATCATCGTTGACCGCGATGCGCAGCTTCCGCTCAAGTCGCGTCTGGTTCAGACCGCCCGGCAGACGCCTGTATCCATTGTCACCTGCGATCCGGCAGGTAAGCGGGCCGAGAAACTGCGGGAAAACGGTGTGCAGATCATCGCCGGCGCGCAATATGAGGGGAAGATCGCCTTGCCGGAATTGCTGGAAGATCTGGCCGCAACCGGCGCGCAATCCCTGTTTGTGGAAGGCGGCGCGCAATTGGCGCAATCCTTCCTGGATGAAGATCTGGTTGATCGCCTGCTGCTGATCCAATCGCCAAAAACCATCGGCGCGGCAGGCCTGCCATCGCCAATCGTCCCGCAGACCGTATCAGCGTCATTTGCGCAGCGCGGGCAGGAACGATATGGCGATGACGATGCCTATTTCTATTTGAGGAAGCGCTGATGTTCACCGGGATCATCACCGACATCGGGAGTGTGGAGAGCGTGGAAGCACGGCCCGGCGGCAATCTGTTTCGGATCAAGACCGCCTACGATCCGGCGACGATTGATATCGGCGCCTCAATTGCCTGCGCCGGCGTGTGCCTGACGGTCGTCGCACGCGGCACCGATGATGGCACCCATTGGTTTGAGGTTGAAGCCTGGGAAGAGGCCTTGCGGCTGACAACCGCCAGCGCCTGGCAGGCCGGCACAAAAATCAATTTGGAACGCGCCATGAAGGTCGGCGATGAATATGGCGGCCACATGGTCTCCGGCCATGTCGACGGCCAGGCGGCAGTTGTTG